>OMSZ01000309.1 GCA_900313855.1 uncultured Eubacteriales bacterium | reverse complement strand
CAAAATGAGCAAAGCCCTTTATCTGTTTTGCCGGACAATCAGGATTCTTACAATAAAGCACCTGAACACCGTTCTCATCCCTTATTACAGTCTCACCGCCACAGGCAGGACAGCTTGACGGTATCACAAGATTATCACTTCCGGTTAAGTTCTCTGCCACCTGCGGAATTATCATATTAGCTTTATATACGGTAATGCGGTCATTTATTCCAAGTCTTAACGCGCGAAGTATACTCACGTTATGAAGACTCGCACGACTTACTGTTGTCCCCTCAAGCTCTACCGGGGCAAAGATCGCTACCGGATTGATAAGTCCTGTTCTTGATGGAGACCATTCGACTTCAAGTAATGTTGTCTCGGCAAGCTCATCAGCCCATTTGAACGCTATCGAATCTCTCGGGAACTTTGCTGTTGTTCCAAGACTCTTACCATAAGCTATATCGTTAAAAGAAAGCACCAGCCCGTCTGATGGGATATCATGATCAGTAATGCGGGCGGCAAAATCCATAACCCTTTCCTCTATCGAATCACTGTCTACAACATAATGCTCGACAACATCAAAGCCCTGCTTTGAAAGCCATTCAAATCTTCCCGTAACAGTATTATCAAATCCGTACTCCTTGATCTCATCATCAGTAAGTACATCAGCAACCATTGAAAATGCAAAGAAATGCACATGGCGCTTTGCGGTTATCTCATTGTTTAACTGCCTTACGGAACCGGAGCAGAGATTTCTCGGATTCTTATATTTCTCCTCAGTTTCCGCAAGCTCTTCATTCATTCTATTAAAATCCGAATATTTTATGACTGCTTCTCCACGAATAACAAGATTACCCTTAAATGGAATGCGCCTTGGAAGATTAACAAAGGTTTTGGCATTGTTCGTAATAACCTCGCCTATCTCACCGTTACCTCTTGTAACTGCATTTAACAACTGTCCTCCCTCATAGGTAAGCACTACCGTAAGACCATCTAATTTCCATGAAAGAACCCCTTCGTGACCTTTAAGCCAGTCAGAAAGAACTGACACTTCCTTGGTTTTGTCAAGAGAAAGCATCGGCGAAGGATGCTGCTGCTTGGGCAGCTCGCTTAATACCTCATAGCCCACATTAACCGTCGGACTGTTAGCTAATACTATTCCCGTCTCCTCTTCAAGCTTAATAAGCTCATCATAAAGCCTGTCATATTCAAGATTTGACATTATCTCGGTATCCTGCTGGTAGTATGCAAGTGATGCTTTATTAAGAAGTTCAACCAGCTCTTTTAATCTTTTCTCTTTGTCCATACTACTCCCCGCCTTTATCCCGGGCAATCCTTCTTCTTAATTCGGAAAGCTCCTCCTCAGTTACATCGCGGATATCCCCCGGATTCATATTACCTATCTCTATATTGATAACTCTTACTCTTCTAAGCTTGACTACTTTGTAACCAAAAGCCTCACACATCTTTCTGATCTGTCTGTTATAGCCCTGTGTCAAAATTATGGAAAAAGACTTATCATTTTTCTTTTTGACCTTACACTGCTTTGTAACCACCCAGACATCCTTGTTAGAATCGTGGATCTTAACCCCGCCGGCCATGTTCTTCAAAAAATCATCCGTTACAGTCCTGTTAACCGTTACGACATATTCCTTCTCATGCTGATTTCTTGCCTTAGAGATCTCGTTACACAATTCTCCGTCATTAGAAAGCAGCAATAAACCTTCCGAATCCTTATCAAGTCTTCCGATATATTTGAGATCCGGATCAAGCTTGAAATTCTTGAATATTCCCGATTCATCACCATGATGAGCCGTACAGGCATAGCCCTTTGGCTTATTAAACGCTACAAGCTTAAATGGAATATCATGTGTTATTATTTTCCCGTTAACTACAACCTCATCATGATCATTAACCCGCATTCCCATTACGGCAATATTGCCGTTAACCGTAACCTTGCCGGCTTCGATCCATTCATCCGCTTTTCTTCGTGAACAAATGCCTGAAGAACTGATATATTTGTTTAATCTAACCTTATCATCCATAAGTATGACCTCTTATTACGAATTTTTATTCAAAATAGACATATTTTTATAAAAAAATTGTAAGTTTTTTCAGTTTTTACTTGAAATGCAATTAAAAATGTTATAAAATGTAAATATACAGCGAGGTGTTCTTGCATAAGCCAACTGAAGAAGAACAGCTCGTTTTTTTTATAAAGCGAACTTCTTTTGTTATCATTTACAGACAGATAAAGGAGTGGATTTGTATGGATAAAATCGATAGAGAGATTGTTTCTCTTTTACAGCAAAACGCAAGACATCCTTTGAAGTTTCTTGCCAATAAAGTATTCCTGTCTTCTCCTGCTGTTTCTGCAAGGATAGACAGGCTTGAAAAAAGCGGCGTTATTGTCGGATATCATGCAGAGATTGATCCCGCCAAGCTTGGATATCATGTGATGGCTTTTATCAATATGTCTTTAGATCCTAAACAAAAACCACAATTCAATCCATTCATTGAAGAATGTAGTAATGTTCTTGAATGCAATTGTGTTACAGGATCTTATTCCATGCTTATTAAGGTTGCATTTCCCAACACCTCTGATCTGGATACTTTTATAGGCGAACTCCAGAAATACGGCAAGACCGAAACACAGATAGTATTCTCTACTCCTGTCAAAGCCAGAGGTATCAAGATCTGAATCATTCAGTCTGTTCTGCACCCGATACCGTTTCAACATTCCTTCTGCTGATGATTTCGTAGAATTCCTGCAGAGTATTGTCTTTTGCGGCCAATTTCTCATTCTCTTTTTCTACTGATTGGAAGACCTTTTGAATATCCTTATCACCCTTTACCTTAGCTATATAATTCTTTGTTTCATCGGACAGTTCGCCATTGACAATACGGAAGCCCTGCGCACCGGTAACTATGTATAAAGACACGATATCAAAGGGTGAGGAATTAACACCATTGATCGTCAGATTAGATACTACAAACGCAACGTAGCTGCCCTCATCAGGACCTTCCTTGGTATATACGGTAAGATTAGTATATGCCGTAATGTATTCTGCTTTTTTCTTAAGAGTTTCATCACTTGTAAATTCCGACGGATCAGTAACCATATCCTGAAGGCTCACATTATCACATGCCGTAACTGCATTAAAATAAGCATAGATAAAGTTATTAAGCTCTTCGTTCTCATCTTTGTTGTAGGGCATCAGATTCTCGTGCTCTTCCTCAACATCGACCTCTTTATCAATGACCTCCTGAACCTTGTTATCAGCTACGCCTTTGCCTGCCTCCTGCTTTTTCTCAAAAGGGTTGCCAAGCAGTATATATGCCAATACTGCACATAATATAAACAAGCTCCATCCAAAAAGCAGCTTAAGCTTCGGGCTGATATACAAAGTGTTATTTCTTACATGTAATTCAGAATCCTTGAAATGAAAATTCTCATATGAATCAGACATTTTGTCAAATACATTCTTTTCCATGATCATATCTCCCAACATCTATCATAATAATTACATTTATTAGTCAAGACTCGCTCGCGAGTCTTGCGCGCCGGATTCGAGTCTGCTTTAGCAGACTCACTTCCTATT
>OMSZ01000111.1 GCA_900313855.1 uncultured Eubacteriales bacterium | reverse complement strand
GTAAGTCCCGGTAAGATTTCAGCTGCCATAGCTGCAGAATGAGTCATACCGGAACATCCGATAGTTTCTACAAGTGCCTCCTGAATTATGCCGTCTTTAACATTAAGGGAAAGCTTACAGCCACCCTGCTGAGGTGCACACCAGCCGATACCATGTGTATAGCCTGATATATCCTCAACCTTTTTTGATTGTACCCATTTTGCTTCCTCCGGAATAGGAGCAGCTCCATGATGTACTCCCTGTGTAACAGGGCACATGTTCTTAACTTCTGTTGAGTAAATCATATTATCCTCCTTATTAATTGTAAATTAATATGTAAAATGATTATAACAGTTAATGAGACTATTTACAATGAAAAATTTCACACATATTTTCTGACTTTTATATATAATTTGTCTTTTCGTGTATTGCCTGACACACCGTCGAAGATGAATCTGCCGTAGCCCCTGACGGAAACAAGGTCGTTTTCCTTTAAGGATTTGGCATTTCCTGTCATGGTAATGCCGTTGATGAAAACCTTTCCGTCTGCAATAAGTCCGACAGAAGCGTCTCGCGACAGCTTATAAACCTTTGAAATAACAGCATCAAGACGATTGGAGTTGACGATCACGGCTTCCTCTGTTAACTGCGGTTGAATTTCGGGTGGTATTTCGTTACACTTCTCCACTTTTACATGTGTATGTCTGACATAACCAAGATTGTCGATTATATATTCGGCGACAGTATCTATGACAAAAACATAACAAAGACAGTTGTCAACAACAATGATGTCACCTGTCTTTTCACGCAAAAGCCCAAGTCCTGTGATAGAACCTAAGAAATCCCTGTGAGTGAGTTTGTCGGCGAATTTCCTGTTGATGGGAGATATCTTAAGAAGAGTGATGGGAAAGTCCTGAGTATAGCCAAGGCTTTCTTCATCTCCAAAACGTATAATACAACGCTCGGCACTTTCTTTTCCGCCAAAGGCAAGGCTTTTGACAGCAGAAAATTCATGTGCTATCTCAAAGTAGGATGAGAGCTGCGCGGTACTTAAGAAATCTGTAAAGACATATCTGTTTTCACGATAGGCTTTATCAGCTAATTCATGAAGTCTTTTTTTTATATCGATATTAGTGTCCATTTATCTGTTTCTCCTATATTGAATAAGTGACATGATATTATCAGCAAAGTTAAGTCATGTCTGTCCTTAAAGCATAGTTTCAAGGCAATGGTATTCGCATGACCATATGACTATGATATCACAAAATATAATAACAGTAAAAGACAAACCGGGTATTGAAAAAGATTTATTTGTTGTTTTTATGGTAAGAGAGTATAATATATGTGTTAAAAATCCAAACTGTTTGTACCTGCGGCAAAAAGCCGGTCATTTATGGCGCAAAAAGCAGTTTGACTTAATTACAAGACCGGGCATGAGAGAGTAGGGATTTCATATTTGTTTTTCAGAAGGGGATAGACTTTACATGAATAACGATTATTCTTTGACAATCAAAATACCGTCAGGGGATGAGCCGCTTATCGAGTATGGGCGGCATTTTAACGTGCAGGGAAGAATTATTCATAAGGATGACTTGCCGGAGGATGCGGTGCTTAACGTAAGCCTTATCGATGAGGCGGGAAGGGTGATAAGGTATGCAAGGCAGACGCGTAAGAATAATGTTAATGTTTATCTTAGTCATCCACAGCTTACCTGTTATAGTGAAGATATAGATCCACAAAGAAAAGGGATAGTGGAGTTCGGTTTTCCCGAGCTTATGGTAATAGATTTGAGTAAGCCGTATGAGTCATTAAAGGATGCGACGATCAAATGCTTTTATAGCGATGATGAATATAAGGCGGTAATAGTTACGGCAACAGACAGGGATCATGGCATGGTGTTTGATGATGGGATGGGTTATACGGATGAGAACGGATGTCCTTATGAGGTTATCCCGTGTGGAAATTATGATATAACTGTGGAGTTAGAAACTGCCGACGGAAGGCTTTTGGCTAAGACAGGAAAGCATATTGTCATTTCACATAGAAGCACTCAGACAATTGTGCGGTTCAATCCTTCTTCCCACAAGAAAAACATGGTCAAATGGTGCAGCGAGCAGGGCTTTAATATCTGTGAGGATACGCTTCCGGGATATCTTGAGCCGTATAAGGGAGTGTGGTATTACCACATGGGACTGCTTCCGATGTACCGCGCATGTGATATAGCATTTTATCAGGATGTTAAGGTGTATATGTTCGTATATCTTATAGACCCGACTAGCACCTCGTATGAGACGGAGCTTGCATATCTTCAGACAATACGCGCTGTGGGTGATCCTGATCGTTTTGCGGCATTTCATTATGATATCGGCGAAGCAATTCTTGACAAATGTGAAAATGGCACAAAACAGGGCAGGATCATGGAGTTTGAAGAGGGCGAATATCTGTATATCTACCGCGTTGATATAGTAAATGATAAGGCTTTAGAGAATGTGTATGATCTAAGTGGTGAAGACGTTATCAGTTCCATGACAGATACTTCAAAGCTTACCGTACCTGCAGG
>OMSZ01000302.1 GCA_900313855.1 uncultured Eubacteriales bacterium | reverse complement strand
TTAGACGTTTGCAAAACTCTAGAATATGTTTATTGCATTGTGCATATTATATAGAATCCAAAAACAGACCCTTTACGATCGTCAGTACTTAATGAGCAGTTTACTGCGAATTTAGTACTGCTACGTGAGTAACGGAGCGAAAGCGTGTCTGTGTTGGAACTATATAATATGCATAAAAAAGCAAAAAAGAAGTTTTGCAAACGCCTAATAATACTACCTGTTTCTTATATAATCCTCATATTCAGGTGACACCGACCTCAACTTAAAAATCTTATCTTTTAAAACATCAACAACATGGTCAAGCTCTTCAAATGTATTATCTTCACTTATCGTCATACGAAGCGAACCCCTGGCAATTTCCTCGGGAAGTCCTATTGCAGTAAGTACATGTGAAGGAGTACTTAAGCCGGAGGTGCAGGCCGAGCCTGCAGAAGCGCATATTCCCTCCATGTCAAGCATTACAAGAAGCGCTTCCCCTTCAACAAACTGAAAACTTATATTAACATTATTCGGCAGTCTTCTTTTAGCATCTCCATTAAGTCTTGCATAAGGTATCTCTGAAAGGATCCTATCTATCAAATGATCTCTTAACGAAAGCTCCTTAATGGTTCTTTCTTTCATACTGACTTCTGCAAGCCCGCAGGCCTTTGAAAGACCAACTATACCGGGAACATTCTCCGTTCCGGCCCTCTTTCCCATTTCCTGTGCGCCTCCATGTATAAAGCTTCCAAGCTCTACGCCTTCCCTTATATACAAAAAACCTGTTCCCTTAGGACCATTTAACTTGTGCCCGCTTGCACTTAACATATCTATATTACACTCATTAACATCAATAGGTATATGCCCGTAAGCCTGAACAGCATCAGTATGAAATAAAATGTTATTCTCTAAAGCAATTTCTCCTATCTCCTTAACAGGTTCAATGGTACCAATCTCATTATTGGCATACATAACGGATATAAGAAATGTATCCGGCCTGATTGCTTTCTTAAGATCCTTAAGCCTTACAATCCCTCTTTCATCAACATTTAAATATGTGACATCGCATCCCATTTTCTCAAGATACAAAGCTGTATGCAGGATTGCATGATGTTCAATATTAGTTGTAATAATATGACCCTTTAAGCATTTTCTTCCGGTATATCCGTAATTATCAAATACTGTATTTTTATTATTACATAAAGGCGGCTTATCAGACATCGCATATGCCTCTGCTGCCGATTTCAACGCCCAGTTATCAGCTTCACTTCCACCTGCTGTAAAATATATTTCCTTAGCATCTGCTTTAATCGTTGCTGCAATGCTTTTCCTGCACTCTTCTATACAAGCCCGATTTTCCTGCGCGACCTTATATGTACTTGACGGATTAGCGAAATTACCTGTATAAAACGGAAGCATTGCCTCTATCACCTCAGGTCTTACTCTTGTGGTAGCCGCATTATCAAGATAAATGACAGATTTCAAACAATCACCTTCAATCTCTACCAACCACTTATAAATCTTATCAATAGCTGATCATTAAGCCGTAATCCGTCATATTTTATGTCCATATAACATACTATAAACAAATACCGGTCAAAGGGTGATCATAATGTTTAAACGATTATTTACCAGACTATCAAACAACCTTGTGATTAAAGGAACGATAATTCTCACCATAACCGGATTAGCGACAAGATTTATTGGCTTTTATAATAGAATATTCTTAAGCAATTTGATAGGTGCAAGAGAACTTGGAATATATCAGCTTATTTTTCCGCTCTATATGGTTGCTTTTTCATTGACCACTATGGGAAATGAATTAGCTCTGACTAAGCTTGTGTCAGAATATATAAAGAGAAACGAATATAAAAGTGCTTTGGCTTTTTTCAAAACCTGTTTTGTTATAAACCTCTTATCCGGCTCTTTAACTGCATTGATATTCTTTACAAAGGCCGACTATATGTCAGCTAAGCTCTTAAATGCACCCTCATGCAGTTCATGTCTTAAGATTATATCCTTAGGTATACCATTCATGGCAATGAAAGGCGCAGTACATGGATTTTTCTTGGGTCTTGAGCGCTCCGATGTACATGGTATTTCAGATTTCCTCGAACAGACTATGAAAGTCTCCTGCATTTATATTATATCTTTATGTTTTAGCTCAACTATAAAGCTTAATGCCTCCTTTGCTGTATGCGGAATTGTTATCGGCGAAGTTATATCATTTATCTATTCAGTTATCATGTTATTCATAGAATTAAACAAACGTAAAGCTGATGATAAGACATATAAAGCAAATACTATGGCTATACTACCTGAAAAAAACATATCATTATTTTTCAAAAACGCCCTGCCGCTTACGGCCAATCGTTTTGCGCTTACGCTTCTTACA
>OMSZ01000300.1 GCA_900313855.1 uncultured Eubacteriales bacterium | reverse complement strand
GCGGGATGCGCACGGATTCGAATAGGAAGTGAGTCTGCTAAAGCAGACCCGAATCCGGCGCGCAAGACTCGCGAGCGAGTCTTGACCAAGGAATAAGAGATAGTTTTACTAATAGGAGGGATAGCAGAGGTATGATAAGAAAAGGGTTAAGATTTTTGGTGGCGGCATTGATAGTATTAAGTTTGTCGTGTGTTTCGATAAGTGTAGTCTCTTTTGCCGCAGAGTTAAATAAAGGGGAAACGGTAACAAAGGAGATCTGGGATGCCTTTTCTCCGGAATTTGAAAAAGAGGAGTTTAGTATTAAAGCAGAAAAAAAGACAAGTCTTGCTATAAAAGCACCGGCAGGCGTGACGGTATCCTATGAAGTATCTGATGCAAAGAAAGCAAAGATCAATGACAAGGGAGAGTTTACCGGGAAGACGGTTGGAAAGGTTATAGTGACGGCAACATTTACTGCGGCTGTTGAGGGTAAGGAACAGACAAAACAGGCCAAATGTACTGTAAAGGTCAAGGGTAAAAAGAAAATATACATAGATGCCGGGCATCAGAGCAGGGCTAATGGAGGACAGGAGCCGGTAGGACCGGGCAGCAGCGCTACCAAGGCAAAGGTGTCAGGCGGCTGCACGGGAGTGTCTACAAAGATCCCTGAGTATAAGTTTAATCTGACTATAGCCAAAAAGCTTAAAAAAGCTTTGCTTGCAGAAGGTTATGATGTGGCAATGAGCAGGACAAAAAATGATGTTGATATAAGTAATGTAGAGCGTGCAAAGAAGGGTAACAAGAGTGGTGCGGATATATGCTTAAGAATTCATTCGGATAGTATTGATGATTCGTCAGTTAGAGGCGCGTCTGTGCTTTATCCTTCAACTGCCAATCCATATCCGATAAGGAAGAAGGCAAAAAAGAGCAGGAAGTTGGCAAAAGCGATCATTGAAGAGTATTGTAAGGCAACAGGTATTAAGAGCAGAGGAATAGTGGTCCGCAATGATCTTAGCGGCACTAATTGGAGCAAGATACCGACTGCATTGATCGAGTGCGGTTTTTTCAGTAATCCTGCGGAGGACAGATTGCTGAATGATCCCGATATGCAGGAGAAGATGGTTGAGGGACTGGTTTTAGGTATCGACCGGTATTTCGGGTATTGATCTGTAGATTATCAATAATGTAAGGGAGGCATTAAGAATGTCACTTATTAAATGTGAAGGACTGATGATAGGTTATAACGCTCCTATTCTTAATCAGTCGCTTGACTTTTCGGTAGAAGAAGGGGATTATCTGATAATAGTCGGAGAAAATGGTGCAGGTAAGAGTACGCTTATGAAGACGATGCTCCGTCTGATACCGGCTTTGTCAGGGCAGATATCTTACGGTGAGGATTTTTCGGCTAATGAGATCGGTTATCTTCCGCAGCAGACAGTAGTTCAGAAGGATTTCCCTGCGGCGGTAAAAGAGGTAGTATTATCCGGCTGTCAGAGCCTTGCTGGAATGAGACCGTTCTACTCTAAGGATGAGAAGAAATTAGCTATGGATAATATTAAACGCATGGGGATGGAGGAGTATGCAAATCATTCCTACAGGAATCTTTCGGGCGGGCAGCAGCAGAGAGTGCTGTTGGCAAGAGCGTTATGCGCGACCAGAAAGCTTCTATTATTGGATGAACCGGTGGCAGGCTTAGATCCATCGGCAATGTCCGAATTGTACGAGCTTATCAAAAGTCTCAATGATGAAGGCGTTGGTATTATAATGATATCTCATGATGTTCAGGAGGCCTTTAATTATGCCAAACATGTTCTGCATGTTGGCGACAAGGTGTTTTTCGGAACAACAAAGGAATATATGGAAAGCGACCTTTGTAAACGGTTCGCACCGGGGAAGGACGGTGAGTGAGTAATGTTTGAAAAGCTGCAGTTTTATCTTGAGTATCCTTTTGTCAGATATGCGCTTATAGTAGGCGTGCTCGTGGCGCTTTGCTCCTCACTGCTTGGAGTAACGCTGGTATTAAAGAGGTTTTCATTTATCGGGGACGGTTTATCGCATGTGGCTTTTGGAGCTTTAGCGATAGCATCGGTTCTGAATGTAAGTAACAGTATGTTTGTGGTAATGCCTATTACGATCATATGCGCGGTATTGCTTTTGCGAACCGGGCAGAATACGCAGATCAAAGGAGATGCGGCTATTGCCATGCTCTCTGTGTCTGCATTGGCATTAGGATATCTGCTGATGAACATTTTTTCTACATCATCTAATCTTTCAGGAGATGTATGTACCACCTTGTTTGGGTCAACCTCGATATTGACTCTGACAAAAGGCGAGGTGTGGCTATGTGTGATCCTGTCGGTGCTGATCGTGATCATTTTTATCGTATTTTATAACAAAATATTCGCAGTTACCTTTGATGAAAGCTTTGCCAAGGCGGTTGGCACCAATGTTAACGGATATAATCTTCTGATAGCTGTGATCATAGCTGTGATCATTGTACTTGCAATGAATCTTGTGGGATCGCTGCTTATCTCGGCGCTTATCATTTTTCCTGCCTTGTCAGCCATGAAAATATTTCAGAGCTTCAGATCCGTGACGGTATTCTCGGCAGTATTTTCTGTGGTATGTGCCGTACTTGGAATACTGTTATCTATACTTGCAGGAACACCTGTAGGCTCTACAATAGTGGCAATTGACGGAGCAGCCTTCCTTATATGTATGGCAATAGGGGCGGGCTTAGGTGTCAATAAATAATGTCAATAAAAAATGCACAACTATAATTGTTCATTTCGTACAGGTGTGATATAATAAGAACACTTAGCAAATCAAATTACAAGACTTTAATGGCGAGTCTTGAATATAAAGTGAGGAAGAGGAGGAACTATATATGATTAAGAGTAAAAAACATATAGCAAGATTTTTTGTTATAATAATCTCATTAGCTATGATCTTGTCTTTTGGGGGCGGCAAGGTTTATGCGGAACCAACGGATGCGAATACTACTTTAAAGGCTGCATTTGATGCTTTTAATGCCTGTGGTCTGGTGTTTTTAGAGTATTCAATAACAGGCGAGGGTGAGCTTTTGGTTGCCGAGAAGGTCAAGCTCGACAGAGAGAACAACTTAAAGAACGTATTATCTCAGGATCCTGATACTAATGAATGGACTACAATGTATACTGATATGAAAGAGAAGATAACATATTACAAGGATGGAGATAAGTGGTACAAATATCCTACCGATGAGGAAGAATTACAGGGGCTTGGCAAAACCCTTTCAGAGAATGGTGTAGAGACAGATCTTGTTCAGGGCGCAACCTATGCTTACGATGGCGAGGAGACAATCGCGGTTACTAATGCTCATACGGATGAAATAACAGAAGTTGACTGCTACAGATATCTTGCTACTATACCTGTAATTATTAAAGATGATAATGATTATGATGAGGGTGAAGAGGATGACGAAGAGGATGCTGATGAAGAAGATCCTGATGAAGAGCCTGCTGAACCTGATCTCGTTAATATTTACTATTTTATCGCCAAGGATAGCGGCAAGTGGGTACATGCAGAGACAAGAGACGGTCTTATAATAGACGTGGATATTACCTATCCTGATGCCAGCAATCCGGCGGTTGTTGAAGAGATTAAGGCTGCCTTACAGATTCCAAAGGAAGCTGTCAAAAACGCTGTACTTGAAGAGGGTTTTGTAACACCTGTTTCAAATAATGAGGTGGTTGGATATAAGGTTGTATATAAAGGAAAGAAAGCATATCTTGTTGTTACCAAGGCTAAGTCCGCTAAGAAGGTAGTTATCAAGAAATCAGTTAAAATATTAGGCACCAATTATCCTGTTTTGGAGATAGGAGCCAGTGCATTTGCCAATAATAAAAAGGTTCAGACAGTAGTGATCAATGCTAATCTTACTAAGATAGACAAGAAAGCTTTTTACAATACACCAAAGCTTAAGAGTATTACGATCAAGTCTAAGAAGCTTAAGACTATCGGAAAGAATGCATTTGATACGAATTCTAAGAAGCTTACGGTTAAGTTATCCGGTAACAAGAAATATAAGGCAAAGATTAAGAAGCTTATTACTAAGTCAAGAGCTAAGAAGGCTGCAAAGAAGACAAAGCTTACTGTTAAATGAGGATTATGCGGTAATGAAGTAACTTGTATATCATTGGGTGGCAAAAGGTATTTTTGACAGGCGAGATGATATAAGAATACGAAACGGCGTTGTGCATGCACGACGCCGTTTCTTTTCTTATAGTGAACGAATGGATTTAGGATGCCGGAATTACTGAAGGCAGACGGCTTGCAGATTCCGGGTTGAAGAAGTCATATACCTGCCTTGATATCTCCTGAATATTAGGAATGGCGGCTCCGCAGCCGCTGCTCATAACGGCAAGAATATAATCTCCTCCGGGAGAGTAGACAATGGCGGCATCGTGTTGTACTTCATCGGTGTCACCTGTTTTATTGGCACATTTGGTTCCTTCGGGAAGTCCGGCAGGAATCTTATTAATATGCTCCTGGTTAAGTAGAAGTTCAAGAAATGCTTCCGAAGCCTCTGGACTTACACATTGTTTTTTATATATTTTCTCAAGCAATAGACCACAGTCTTCTACGGTTGTATAATTTCTTCCCGGTGAGGAGGGTGCCGGATATTTGGTAGGAACTAACATTGATGTAATAGTAGTATCTTTGTATCCTTCTCTATCTATATAATCCTGAATGACCTGTCTGCCTGCTACGTGGCTGTAGGTTTCGCCGCAGTTCATTACCATTAGGTTAAATGCATCGTTATCGCTTACTGATATCATCTGTCTCATAAGACTGTCTATCTGAGGAGTTTCTTCAAGCTCTCCCTTTTCCATTAATTCAAAGGCTGTCGCTGCGCAATAAAGCTTGATCATGCTTGCGGAGAAATGCTGTACATTATTGATTGACAGATACTCATCATGTCCGATGTCCTTGACATAGACAGACCAAGTGCCGGAATATCCGTCAAGCATTTCATTTAATGTTCTGTATAATTCCCACATTCCCTGTTTGCTGCCGATTGTTCCCGTTGCTTCATCAATATCTCCATCAGCATTGACATATTGATTGTCAGGTGTAAGAGCGCAGGTGTACATCGCGCCGGAGGCTCCGACATAATGACCATCGATCCACTGGCTCTTTGCAATCTTGCCATCTTTTCTAACATATCTGGTTGCATTATTTATTGTCT
>OMSZ01000298.1 GCA_900313855.1 uncultured Eubacteriales bacterium | reverse complement strand
TACACAATATATTTTTTTATCCGAGCGCACGCTATAATAATAAAAAACTCAAACAAACTGCAAGCGAACACAAAGTATATGAGTTTCGCTAGTAAAGCGTTTATTCAAAAAATTACAGTAGAGGCGCATACAAACGGAGCAGCGACAACCACAATCTGTACGGCTTGTTGAGCCTTAAGCAGTAATCGTAAGTCATCTCCTCTGACTGCTCTATGGTTTCTATAATATCTTCTTTTATCTCATTGATAACTTTACAACGGTACAGGTAAGCGGCACATTCGAAGTGAAGGTACAGGCTTCTGTAATCAAGGTTAATTGAACCTACTACGGCATATCTGCCATCTGCTATCATCATCTTGCAGTGAATGAATCCGGGAACATATTCGTAAATCTTGACGCCTGCTTTGGTAAGTGGCTCGTAGAAGGAGCGGGTAACCATGAATACAGCCTTCTTATCCGGAATTCTAGGTGTAACTATTCTGACATCAACACCGCTCTCAGCAGCAAGTGTAAGAGCAGTTATCATTTCGTTATCAATGATAAGATAAGGGGTAGTTATATATACATACTCAGTTGCCCGATTGATCATATTAAGGTAAACATTTTCAGCAAGTATTTCATCAAACAATGGATTATCGGCATAAGGCTGAACAAATCCATCGGCATTGATCTCTAATTTTTTACCTGCTTCCCTGTCATTTTTCAAATCGGCTGTCTGAAGATATGTTGTAGGGATTTTACCGTCCCATCTGTATTTTTCGTAGTCAACCTTTTCGCCTGAAAGATGCTGCCAGAATTGCAGGAACATTACCGTAAAGTTCCATGTGGCATCGCCTCGAAGCATTATACCGGTATCCTTCCAGTAGCCTCCAAGACGCTGGCGCTGATTGATATACTCATCGGCAAGATTAATACCGCCCGTAAAGGAAGTTATTCCGTCAATTACCATTATCTTTCTATGGTCACGATTATTAAGCCTTAAGGAGAGTGTGGGAATGAAAGGATTAAAGCGTTGACATTCGATTCCCCAGGCAGCTAACTGTTCGGGATAATCTGATGGAAGAGTTCGAATACTTCCCATGTCATCATAAATGATCTTTACCTCAACGCCGTTTCTTACCTTCTGCTTTAAAATATCAAGTATGCTGTTCCAGAATATTCCGTCATGAATTATAAAGTATTCAAGAAAAATGAATTTCTCGGCTTTTTCTAGTTCGGAGAGCATTGTTATATACATTTCTTCGCCGGAAGAAAAATAAGCAACCTCAGTATTCTCGTGAACCGGATATTTGGCCATGTTATAGATATAGCGCGCCTGTGGAGAAGCATGGCGGCTGATAGAATCGATATGTGATATTACAGCCTCATCCTGTTCAAGATGGGTCTTAGATTCTTTTACAGCCTGACGTACACTTTTGCGGAATTTACGACGCGTATTGTTAACGGATAGGATAAGATAGAACAGACCGCCGAAGACGGGAATAAATAGTATGGTTATGCACCACGCCAGCTTATAGGCCGGATTGATAGGGCGGTTGATTATATAAATGACAACAATTATGCTGACAAATGACATAAACGCCTGGATTCCTATATATTCCTCTCTGAACTTATAGCAGACATAACTGAGGAATCCGATCTGTAGCAGAACAAGGAATATTACCCACGCAAGCTTGTTGGTGAATAAGGCATAATCACCACGTTTCCGTTCTTTGTCAATTACTGTCTGTTTACTCATGATGTTTCTCCCAAATTATTATTAAATATATTATTCCGCCTGCCATCTTCCAGCAGCTCCACACGGGAGTATAAGTCCGTTCGAGGAGACAGGAAGACCAATCTCATCGGATACTACAGAACCTCCGTGTTTGGCAGCTACATCGGTAGAGAGCATATATGTAAGTACTGCAGGTGCAAGACCTGTTGTGTATGAATTTATAAGGAAGAAGAGCGGAGCATCACTTAACAGCTGCTCACAAAGACCAATAAATGGATGTATCTTTTCATCAATCTTCCAGATTTCTCCCTTAGGACCGCGTCCGTATGAAGGCGGATCCATGATTATTCCATCATAATG
>OMSZ01000355.1 GCA_900313855.1 uncultured Eubacteriales bacterium | reverse complement strand
TATTGCGCGAACCTGCTCGATAATCTCCTCGCCACCCTCAAGCTTAACGGCCCCTGCACGACCTTCCTTCATAAGACGTCCTGCATTGACTACCGCATCATACACATTTGTCTGATAGCTCATAAAAGGCATATCACAGATTACAAGCGCATTCTTTGCTCCACGTGCTACAGCCGCGCTGTGATGTATCATATCCTCCATCGTTACGGAGATAGTATCTTCATATCCAAGGATCACATTACCAAGAGAATCTCCGATAAGGATTGAATTGATCCCCGCCTCATCAATAAGCTTAGCCGTAGAATAATCATATGCTGTAAGCATCGTAAGCTTCTCGCCTTTTTCCTTTGCCTGCCTAAATGTTAAAACTGTATTCTTCATATATGTGTACCTCCTATCATCTTGATCTAAATCCGGTTGAATATTTCTGCAAGTTCTGTATAATCTCTGTGAACATTTTTTTCTTTTGAAATATCCACTAACACTCTGCCGCACATTTTATATAATTGCTTCTTATCGTCATCAAGAACATCAAGATGTTTTTTAACTGTTCCGATATCATTTCTTTCTATCGGCCCTGTAAGCGCTGCAACCGTACCATCTTTAATGACATGTTCGACATTTTTCATGACAAGCGATTCTGTATAGCGTCTTGCCTGTTCCTCACTAAAGCCACAGCTTTTTAGCATCTTATAACCCGTATCAAGGATTGCGACCACATGATTGCTTAAAACGCTTGCTGCCGCATGATAAAGAGGTTTCTTTTCCTTGTCGATAGTCACCACTTCGTTACCACAGGATTGCAATATCTCTTTCCACGCGGAAACTGCATACGGGTGTCCCTCTAACGTAAAGCATACATTATCAAGTTGTTTATACGCGGATTCTTTGTCGCTGAACGCGAACAATGGATGAATCGATATCGGATAACCACCGGATTCTTCGATTCCTGAAAATACATCAGATGATAAGGAGCCACTCAAATGACAGATAATCCTGCCCTTAATCAATTCTTTGTCAAGGCTGTCCCACACTTTCCTTATCGCTCCATCGGGAGTCGATATGATTATGGAATCATTGGCTGCGATCACATCGTTTGCAGTGTTAAACATCTGCGACTTAGTAAATGCTGCCGCCCACTCGGCTTCTTCTTCAATTAAACTGTAATAACCGGTAATTGTCAGATCTTCATTACTCCTGTTTGCGGGCTTAATGTCCCGATCAGTTTCATTACTTTTTAAGTTCCTGCCATAGCTATTTGAAAGATATTTCCCAAGACTACAGCCTGCTTTACCGGCACCTATAAAACCTACTTTCATGCTATCACCTCACTTTACAAAAACGATAACACAAGAAATGTGTGTAAGTAATTCGTTGTGTAACTGTAAGTGACAACACTTATCATCGATGCAGTTTCTCTATTAAGAATACCGCTCGACTGTAATGTACCATTTATTTACTGTTAAAGCAAGTTCTTTTTTATGAACAATCTAAGTGTAAATCAGCTACTCTTTATAGTCGATATATATTTTTTAAGAGTTTTAATTACTATATAAAAAACACATTTACATATTATCTATCTGTCACAATTCAACAATTCCCAAGATAAACATATTTAAGTCTTTTGCAGGCAGTTTCATAAAGCTTTTGCATAACTTTAAGATCTGTCGGTTTCCTGTCGGCATAGCTGCTTCTTGGGAAAAATCGGCTTATATGAAATGGAATATTCTTCGCATACTCACGTTCAAGACCTGCAATCCATGCAGTGATTTCCTCCATCTCCTCAATCGAATCATTCTCATCAGGAATTATTAACGTTGTAAGCTCAACATGACAATAGGAAAGCGCTGCCTTTATACATTCCATAGTTGTGTCAAGATCACCCTTTAAGACGTCTTTATAATATGCTGATGAAAAGCTCTTTAAGTCAATATTCATAGCGTCAATAAATGGTCCCGCCTCGTCAATAACCCACGGCATTACGCTGCCATTTGTCACAACAACCGAGCAAAGTCCCTCCTCCTTTAAAAGACGCGAGGTATCCCTTACATACTCAAAGCACACTAACGGTTCATTATAAGTAAAGGCTGCTCCTATATTACCGTACTTAATATATTCTTTTGCCAGTTCACAAAGCTTTTGTGGTGAAACATATTCATATTCAGGAAGCCTTATTGTATAATTATCTGCAAGGGATATGCTTACATTCTGACAGAACGGACATTTCAGATTACAGCCATAGCTTCCCACAGACAATATATTGCTTCCCGGATGAAAATGATACAAGGGTTTCTTCTCTATCGGATCAAGCGCAATAGATGTAACATGTCCATAATTTACCGGTACCGTACCTGCATCACCTGATCCATCATAAGCCCCTGCCCTGGCAAAGCAAACACCGGTCTGCTTGTCGTCAAGCTTACAATGCTTAAAGCACACATCACAAACCATACACATACTCCTTCAGCTCACAGTTCTTTATGCCATAATTGCCGTAATCCTCATTTGACATGTCGTAAAAATACGAATTAACACTTCTGACAATCCCGTTATGCGCAACCAAAAGATATATCTTATCATCCTCCGACAATTCATCCAAAAGATTGTAAATACGCTGTGCCAACCTAAGCATGGACTCTCCGCCATCATAGGAATGCACGAAATTCCGTTTATCAAGCTTAAATACTTCTCCATTGCGCGGAGTTCCCTCGTACTTACCGAAATTCTGCTCTCTAAGCCTATCATCAGTTCTAAGCGGAAGTCCTGTCATATCCGCTATATGCTTCGCTGTATCGTAGGCTCTTGATAAAGGAGACGCAATTATCTCATCAATAACAAGCTCCCCTGTCTCAAGCTTATTCTTAATAAACCTTCCAAGCTCCTCTGCCTGCGCATGACCTTTATCTGTAAGACCGATATCCGTTGCGCCACAGATCTTGTTCTCAACATTCCAAAAGGTCTCTCCATGTCTTGTAAAATATATACTTTTCTGTTTTTTCTCTTTTCCGTTAATTTCAGTACTCATTTGTAACCTCGATTATCTGCTTTATCTCACTATCCTCTATCTTTTGGCAGGTCATTTTTACCTTGTCACCCTCTGATATGAAGATAATATTCTCATCATCAGCAAATTGCGATTTGTAGACATTACCCTTATCGTCCTTGATATATACGGTTGTCTCGCCGCCTGTTGTTACATACCTTATCTCTTTTACGATAAATGTTACCTCGTAAATATTATCCTCCTCATCCGTATCTGAGCTCTTTGCCGCCGGCTTACTGCCAACACCCTCACTCTTTAACAGCTTTCTGTATTTTGCAAATACTTCTTTCTGCGACTCTCCAGTTGCGACAAGATTGTACTGCTCAACATTTACCATCGCATACATTTTCACAAGGCCGCCGTTATCAACCATGACCATGATATAAGTCGGGTTGCCGTCAACATTTATAAGACTCGGGAAGGAAGCTGTATATTTCTTCTCCTGTACCTCTCCCTCTGCGGAAGCCATAGCTGAATACTCCTCAGCGCCTGATATAGCGTAATATCTTGCCTCAGAGGTTCTCTGATTGATCATAACAAAACCGATATTAGACGCATCGCCTGTAACCGATGTGACACCTGTATAGATCCAGACATCATCCTCAATGGTCTTATAGCCGTAATCATCTGTCGTATGAACACAGCCTTTTTGTCCGACGATACTGTTAATGAATCCGTTCTTGTAATAACCGAACCAGTTATATTTGGTCTCCAAAAGTTCTCCGTCATAAACTCTGTCCACCCATGTCGGAATATCAGCCACATCATAATACTGCATATCACCCGTCACCGGATCACAGATAACCGCTCCCTTTACATCCATACCATTGAACAGTCCGACTCTTGCATGCAGCACCGGACAGATATAACACGGAGTTCCATCATCCATAACCTCGAAATAACACCCGTCAATAATCTTGGTTGGATTGCCCATCTGAACATGACGATAGATATTATCGTTAAAATACCCCGACGGTACATACTTCATGCCCTTTTCAAGCTTAACGTATCTTGACGTCGAATCCACAGGATTAACCATCACATAGCCGGGAATTCCGGCATCCTTATTACTCAGATATTTGAAGAAATCTGCATATTTCAGATTTGCAACCTTCATCGGCTTATTATCGATATTGATCTGGGTATAATCACTCTCGACCTCAAACTGGCTTACAACATCCGATAGGGAGCCTATCTTTCTGTCACCAAATATCCTTGCACTTCTTGTATCCATAAGCGCAATATTATCAACATTTTCAGACTGAGGAATATCCTCAACAAAATCCCTTGTATCAACCTTTAAGAGACTTGCGTATCTGCGCGCGTTAAATATAGGAGCACCCGCAAGATTACCGAATACGATAACAAGAAAACAGAATATCGGCACAAGAAAAAGTGTTAATATCTGAAGCTTTCCCCGTCCTTTAACAAAATACTCGCCATTTCTCTTAATAGCCCTAAATGGTCCCTCGCCCTTTTCCCTTCTTCCGACAATTCCGCAGAATATAAAAATAAGAGTAACGATAACTGAATGGAACATCAACCACTCCCAGAATGTCGTACTCTGAATATTAAACACAGGATAATAAATATAATAATTAATTGAAAGCCAGATGGCTGAAATTGTCAATGCAGCCACTATACTTTTTGTTTTTTTTTTACTTTTGGAAATACGAACCTTATCTTTCTTATCTTTATCCATAATAACCTCCTTATGCATGCAGAGCTTTAATCTTTTTTGAAACTGTATTTATGTACAAAACATCATAATATTCATATGCAGCGAAAGTCCTTCATTTCTCATACATCTTCCATTTCACACTATCAAGAAACGCCCAGGCACATATCGCCGTTGCCGACAACAACAGATAGATCATTATAAGCGCAATGCTGCGATCAAATATCTCGAGAAGATCATCTGTAGTAAATGCGATCAAAAAGCCCGGCAGAAATGCCACAACAGCCTGACACAAGACCTTTATCAAAATACCCTTAAATGTCATATCCTGTTCCATATAATAAATCAGAAATACAATTAAGCCTGTTCCAGTCACAGACAGTATAAGGCGTTCGAAATCAGACAAAAACAATTCATTCGCAGACACATTAAGCTCAAAGCTCTTCTCCCTTATACATTTTATAAGAGTTGTGATCCCCTGATAGCCGATCAAAAAGTTCGATTCCGTTGCAACATAACCAAGCCCCATGGAAATGGCCTGCTTAAAGGTTACCTTCTTTTTACAGATAAGACCAATAAAAATTACTTCCGGAATGATTGCAAGCAGAGCTCCTG
>OMSZ01000262.1 GCA_900313855.1 uncultured Eubacteriales bacterium | reverse complement strand
TGATATAAACAAGATTAATAAATCTTTGCTTCTTCCTCACCTGTCATTACACGAAGAGCGCCCTGTGCAAGTGCAAGAAGTTCATCTTCACCCGGATAAACAGTGAAATCAGCAATCCATCCAAGCTTTTCTTTAAGAGCCTCGATTGTCTCTTTGCCATAAGCGATACCGCCGGTGCAGATTATCTGGTCTACCTTGCCGTTAAGTACAGCAGCCATAGCGCCTGCATCCTTAGCGATCTGATAATGGAATGCATCAATAAGATCAGCAGCTTCTTTATTGCCTTCATCTTTCCATTTTAAGAGATCTCTCATGTCATTGCTGCCGATGTATCCGTTAAATCCACCGTTACCACAGATCTTTTTGTATATTTCCTTCTCGGTATATTTTCCTGAGTAGCAGAGCTTTATAAGATCTCCAACAGGAACTGTACCGGCACGCTCAGGTGAAAATGCACCTTCGCCGTCAAGAATATTATTAACATCAATAACCTTGCCATTGTGGTGGGCACCAACTGAAACACCACCACCCATATGGATTACGATAAGATTAAGCTGATCGTATGGCTTTCCGATTTCCTTAGCGTAACGCTTTGCGACTGCTTTCTGGTTGAGAGCATGGAATATACTTCTTTTTGGAAGCTCAGGCATTCCGGAATATCTTGCAACAGGCTCTAACTCATCAACAACAACAGGATCAACTATGTATGAAGGAACACCTACCTCATCAGCAATTTCCTTGGCAAGAATTCCGCCAAGATTAGAAGCGTGCTGACCCTGTTTACCAATTCTAAGATCCTCTAACAGATCATCGGTTACAGCGTAAGTACCACTCGGAATAGGTTTTAAAAGTCCACCACGACCAACAACAACATCTAATGTCTTGATATCGAAATTCTTCTCCTTTAATACATTAAGGATAACTTCCTTACGGAAATCCTTCTGATCAATTATTGAAGCGTACTTTGCAATCTCCTCGGTAGGGTGTCTTAATGTTTCTTCAAAAATCTGGTTCTCATCTTCGTACACACCGATTTTAGTAGAAGTAGAACCCGGATTGATTATTAAAATCTTGTAAGCCATTTTCATATCCTCCTTAATAATACAATATTTTTACATAAGCGTAAAAACTAATTTATATCATTTGCGCTTAATATTACTTGTTCATTGCTTCAGCTACAACAGCTCCGACAGCAAGAGAGTTAACCTTTGTCTCAAAATCGTCTGAACGTGAAGTAAGGATTACAGGTGCCTTTGTTCCTGTAAGAACATTACCGTTAACACTATCAGAGTTATGAACTAAAGCTTTGTATGTAATATTTCCTGCATGAATGTCAGGGAATAATAAAATATCAGCATCACCGACGATCTTACGATCTGTTGCGCCTTTATGACGGGCAGCCTCAGGATCTGTTGCAAGGTCATAAGATAAAGGACCATCTACGATACATCCGGTAATGTCACCATTTTCATTCATCTTTGTAAGCTCCATAGCCTCAACAGTAACAGGCATCTTAGGATTAACAACCTCTACTGCAGCAAGCGGAGCAACCTTAGGATTCTCTATTCCACAAGCATGGGCAATCTCAACTGTATTTCTGATGATGTTAGCTTTAGTCTCAAGATCAGGATACGGAATAAATGCAACATCGGAAAGGAAGAGAAGACCATCATGACCTTTGATATCAAAGATACATACATGAGATAAGGTCTTGTCTGTACGAAGACCAACTTCTTTGTCTAATACGCTCTTTAAGAAAGACTTTGTATCTATGAGACCTTTCATATACATATCTGCCTTGCCGTCATGAACAAGCTTAACAGCTGTAAGCGCTGCCTCATAATCGTCTTTGACATCAATTATCTCATAACCTGAAAGATCCATATTAATAGTAGAAGCTACCTCTTTGATCTTGTCCTCATCACCTACAAGAACAGCTTCTGCGATCCCGCGCTTTTTAGCCTCTGCTACAGCCTCTAAAACAGCATCATCCTGAGCTACTGCAACAGCTACCTTCTTTGTGCTGCACTGAGCAACTAATTTAAGAAGATCATCAAATGTTTTTGCCATGTTTATATACCTCTTTTTCTTAGATTTATTAAAGGAATCAACAATTATTCCAGTAGAAGATAAATGTTTCTTCCTTATATTATAGAATATCGCAAATATATTAACACTTGGCTTTGGTTTGGTCAAGACTTAAAGGTGCAAGTATTAAAAAAACAAAAAATAGTAATAAATAAAAAAGTTATAAAAAGTTATCATAATAATGTGTCATATAATATTTGTGGCAATAAAATACAGATTAAAACGCAATATCTTGTGCCGGATGATAAAAAAAATAAGATAATTTGTGAAAAAATAAAAGAAAATACTTTTCTTTTTAATATATGTGTGATATACTTAACATAATTATTGTGTCAAATAGGTCTTATTTGTGTGCGTTTTTATATTTTTTAAGGAAACAAAGCACATATAAAAGGATATTATGTTACTTTAATGAAATTTCCTTTTGTATAATCTGACAGATGTTTACATTTGTAAAATATTAAGATACAAAAGACTAATGACGATAATTACTACATAGAGGACTATAATTATTTAATACTATATAATATACAATTTTTTAACGAGGTGATTGGGATATGAATACGAAGAACAGACTTATTAAGAAATTATTAGGAGTGGGAAAGCGGCACAGGGTACTTACTTATCCTGTTCTTGCGTTAGTTGCTGTTATCAGCGTTATAAGTAATCTTTTCTCATGGAGTACCGGTGCGGGCAAACGTGTTGTTGCTGTTGTTATGGTTATGGTAATGTTAGTATCCCAATCATATTTCCTGACCTCATCAGCAACAGAGGCTATTGATGATGAGCATACTGCGCTTGTACAGCAGGAGCTTCAGCAGGAGGTTATGAACAAAAAGCTTGAGTCTGAAGTTTCATCGAAATCTGATGATGATAATGCTAATGAGGAAAAGAGTACCGAAGTGGCGTCTGATGCAGATTCGTCAAATGCTTCCGAAGATATAATAGATGAAGATAATATGAGTGGTGACGTTACGGCTGATCAGGCTGTAGAGCAGGATTATGCTGTTGAAGGAGCTGATGCTTCAACAGATGCGTCAATTGTTGATAATACAGGTGTTGATGGAACATATCCTGTAAGTGAGGAAGGAATTGTTGATGAGAATGCGATAGAAGATGAGGATTTGGATTCAAATCTTGATCCTGAGCAGATTAAGGTTGAGTTTTATTATCAGGGCGAGGCTGCAGCACCTACTAAGATTTATGAAGGAACAACTGAATATACAGACGGCAATTCTATCTATAATGTATCAAGTCTGGCTGCTACTGCAATTACAGATCTTGGTGATGATGCACACACTTTTGGCGGTTGTTTCTCTTTCACTACATGGTTTACCGATGCTAATTGCACAATAGCAGCAGATGTAACTAAGATTGGATATATTACAGAAGGCGGCGTTAAAAAGATCAAACTATATGCTAAACGTAATATGGATTATTACAAGGTTAAGCTTGAATTCAATGCCAATACTAATGTTTCAGGTATGATCAACAGTAGTGCGATTGTTAATAATAATTATTATAAGGTATCTGTTGATGCTCCAAGTTTGACAATAACAGGATTAAGCAGAACAGGATATAATCCTGTTAATCCAACTGTTACAGGCGGAGGCGGCGGTAATGTAAGTGGCGATGTATTGATGGCTACATTTACAGGAGCTTCGGGTACATCCTCATGTGAAAGAACTCTTACTCTTAATTGGGAAGGAAAGAAATATAATCTTCAATATTCTGCTGATGATAGCAATACAGTTGTTGAAACTCAGGAGGTTCAATATGGCAACACGGATTATACATTTAAATCCGGTTCGGGAATAGCGGCAGATAAGGAAGGCTGGGTATTTTCAGGCTGGTATATAGGGGATGATAAGAATAAAACAGTTACAACCAGCACTCCTGTATCTACATACGAGGCTGATTTGTATGCCGAAGGTTCTACTGACAGTCCGGTAATTCTTCATCCGACATATGAATATGCAGAGATAGAATTATATTCCGAGCTGCCTGAATTCTTTACGTATAAAGAGAAGGTAAGCGGCAGTAAATCTGTTAAAGCTAAGTATAAGAATAAAACTGAAGCTGGAAGTTCTTCCGGTAATTTTACATACACAATAACAAGTGATCCGGGTCTTGCAGACTATGGTATTACACTTTCAGGTACAGGTGAAAAGAACGGTATTATTTTCACGGTGGGAGAAAACGGTCCAACCAAGATTACTAACGCTGATGGACTTACAGTCGGTTTTGATGTTACTGATTCATCATTGCCTGCAGGTAATCAGGTAAAACATTTTGAAGTTAAAGTTGTGATCAAAGCTAAAACTGTCAATATTTTAGATTCAGATGCCAAGGTCAATAAGCCGTATGATGGAACAGACGCAGCGGCACTTAATAAGAATACGCTTGCTACAGATACACCTGGAGTTACGGTTAATATTGATAATACAAAGGCAAAATACAATTCGCCTAATGTTGCGGAAGCAAATAGTATTATCTTAGATAAAGCATCTACAACACTTACTGTTCCGGACGGAGAAGATGCGAATAATTATGTCCTTAATGAGTATTCAATACCGGGTACGATTTCGGTTAGAAATGCATATATTAATACATTTGCTACATTGACACCGCACGATGCAACTCTTGATTCATCAGGTGGTTATGTTCGTGCAGGTGAAGCTGATCCTAAGATAGGTTTTGAAGAGGATACAACTTCAAAAAATGATTGGATCGGATTATTAGATGGCGAGACATTAGACGATTTGGGCGTGACACTTAAGGTTTCACCTTCAAGAGAAGATGATCTGGAAAAAGAAGGCACATATTCAGTATTGTTTGATGTTGATCCTTCATCCAATTATATGGTAAGAATTAATGAAACAGGTAAATTTACTGTCAAACATCAGTCACCGACAGGTTTGTATGCCTATGATGATGGCGATTCTTTAGATTCATGGCATATTGCACCTGATGGAGTAACTATTAGTCCCAAAGCTGATAGTGGATATGATACAGTACTTATTTCGAGAGATGGCGGTGCAACCTTCCCTACCGGAAGCAATAAGGTTACTGAAGATGATACAGGTAAAGTACTTAAGATTAAACTTTATGATTCTGTAACTGGTGCCGTGACATCTTCTGAAGACTTTACTACAAATTGTGATGCAACACCTCCTCAATTTGCAGGTTATACTGTCTTAGAAGCTGTTGATGAGAATGGTCTTCCATATCAGAGTGGTACTAAACCGGGATTATATTTCCCTGGAATTGGTAGTGTTCTTGACTTTGGTACTTATATCAAGTCAACTATGACTATTAAAATTAAATATACAGATGATACTTCTAAGGTTGTTACACTTCATTATGGTTTGTTTGGAGATTCGGAGAACAGCTTGGAAACACCATTTGACAGTGATGGAGTTGCAACAATTACTATAGTCGGAGCATCTATTGATAAAGCAGATCTTAAGGCGGGAATAATCCGATGCTATGCTACAGATACATCCGGTAACAGTAGTGCGGTTAAAATATTAAGTCCGTTAGATAACAATGACAAATATGAATGGAGTGTTGAAGCAGGCGCGCCTGAGGTTGGTACTTTGTTTGTATATGCAG
>OMSZ01000295.1 GCA_900313855.1 uncultured Eubacteriales bacterium | reverse complement strand
TCGGAGCTTGTACCCCGACTGAGTATAGTTTGACATAACCCCCACCTACACCTAAGCTTAGAGGTGGGGGATTTCTCCGACTGAGTGAAATTTGCAAATGGCTGGGTTGTCTGTGTTGCTCCCGACTAACATTTACAAGGAAAAATATCATGAATTGTTATCTTTATATCAACGAAAAAAATATCTCAGGTAATCATTCTTCTGCTATCGAGGAATTCATCAAACGCCTGTCACCATATTGCAAGGTTGTGCTTATGACTAACCGGAAACGGTTTAATCCAGATACAGTTAATAAATCAGATCATGCTGTTTTCATAATAAAAAAAGGAAGATCAACCTGCTCATCAACGGAATTATCTAAGCAAATCAACACCTTGCAGATAAACGGAATATCCAACCTTCATGTTTTAGTCGGATATGAAGACACTATTGAAAACGCCACACCTTTTTGTATAAGTGCAGCAGATCTTTCTAATAAGACAACTGCCCTTTTGTTTCTTGAACAGCTATATCGGGCATATACAATAATACAGGGAAAGACATATCACAAGTAGGATATCTCCTCTACAAGTACCATTCGCATCAGCTGATGAGGAAATGTCAGTTTTGAAAATGACAGCTTCAGATCAGCTCTCTCCTTGACCCATACGGGAAGTCCCAACGAACCGCCAATCACATATACTATTCGTTCTTTTCCGGCTGATGCAGCTTTTTTGACATATTCCCTATGTTTATCCGTGGAAAGCTCCTTTCCTTCAATACATAAGGCTATAACATAGTCAGTTCCCTTAAGCTTTGAACGCATCAGATCACATTCCTTTTCCACAAAAGCTTCGATACGATCATCCTTAATATTATCAGGTATCCTGACATCGGGGATCTCGGTAATGCTAATGCGGTCACCTCTACTGTTTATTTTTTTACAAACATCAGAAATCTCAGCTTTATAAAAGCTTTCTTTGATTTTTCCTACACATAAAATTTCATAAATCATGGTTACATAATATTTTCAATTTGTTCTTTTCGACGTCATAATTTGTTCATATTTATATATTATATTGTCTATAGTAACCTTTTTATAATTTTTTCATTAATTCTCCCTTATACTTATACAGGAAGCGGCTCACGTAACATCGAGCCGCTTTTTACTGTTTATTATAAGTTATCTGAAACTATAGACATTCCAATGGTCTATTAACCAAAACATCTGTAAGGATTACTGTTCTACTTTTAACATTTTTTCAAATTCAGCATCCATCTCATCGGAAGGTTTCTTTGTAACCAGAGAAACGATAATTGTAAGTACCAGACTTACCGCAAACCCGATTGCAAGAGAATACAATCCCGTATGGGAACCTAATGTGATCTTTATAGCATTACCTGCTTCGTCAATGGTGTCAATCACCTTAACATAATCCCATATAATAACTGTTGCCGCACCGGATATGATACCTGCTACAGCACCCGGAAGATTGATCCTCTTCCAGTATAGAGAAAGCAATACTGTTGGTCCGAATGCCGCACCAAAGCCTGCCCATGCATTAGATACAAGTCCCATTACAGAGCTGTCAGGATTAAGTGCGATAAGATAAGCAATAACTGCGATAATAACAACTGTTGTACGGCTTACCGCAAGCACGGTACTATCCTTTGCATCCTTCTTAATAATTCCCTTGAACATATCCTCTGCAACAGCTGAAGCCGTTACAAGCAGCTGCGAATCAGCAGTTGACATTATAGCTGCAAGAATACCGCAAAGGAACAATCCACCGATAAAATCAAGATTTAAATGATTGATAAATAATTCCTTTATCATCTCAATGAATACATTCTCAGAAGTAATATCAGCAAACGCACCCTCACCAAGAACATTAGGGAACAGATAAGCACGTCCCACAATACCGATAATTACTGCAAAGGTAAGTGACAAAGCAACCCAGATAATAGCTATTGCCTTTGACTTGTTAAGCTCCTTATCACTTGATACTGCCATGAATCTTACAAGAATATGCGGCATACCGCAATATCCGAGTCCCCATGCAAGCTGTGAGATAATATATACCGCAGAAACCGGCTTACCTGAATCATTCATTATATTAAGAAATGAACTTGCACCACCTGCAACATTACTCTGATTGATAAGATCTGTTATATTACCTGCACCGACAATTCCATATGCGATTATTGGAACGATAAGTACTCCGATAAGCATAAGCGTTCCCTGAATGAAATCCGTAGTACATACAGCCATGAATCCGCCTAAGAATGTATAGATAAGGATTACTAAAGCTCCGATCGTAAGCGCGATCTTATAGTCCATTCCAAATACTGATGAGAACAGCTTACCACCTGCAGTAAGTGAAGACGCTGTATAAACAAGGAAGAAGATTATTATAACTATTGAAGAGATTATCAATAGAATTCTCTTCTTATCATGAAATCTGTTCTCAAGATACATAGGAAGAGTCAATGAATTATTCGCTACAATAGTATACTTTCTAAGTCTTGAAGAAACAAACAGCCAGTTACATACCGTACCTATAAACAGTCCTACTGCTATCCATGCCTGTCCTGTTCCGAAGGCATATACGCTTCCAGGAAGTCCCATCAAAAGCCATCCGCTCATATCAGAGGCCTGCGCAGAAAGTGCAGCCACCCATCCGTTAAGGTTACGTCCTCCAAGGAAGAAATCCTCGGAATTTTTTGTCTGTCCTGCGTACTTGGCACCGATTACGATCATCAACAGCATATAAGCGCCAAAGGCGATCAGGACCCAGATAATTGAATTAACCATCTTTTTTCTCCTTATACTTCTTAATTGATTAGTCAAGACTCGCTCGCGAGTCTTGCGCGCCGGATTCGGGTCTGCTTTAGCAG
>OMSZ01000380.1 GCA_900313855.1 uncultured Eubacteriales bacterium | reverse complement strand
TCCGGCTCCATGCTGTAGCACTCAAATACCATATCATAGAAGGTGATCATCCTGGCTTCTTCATCTGATATTTCAAAATCATAGTCATCCAAAACCTTGTCATACACCTTAGCGGCAAGCATGTTCTCGGTCATAACCTGCCTAACCAGCTCTTTTGTGATCTCAGTATCTTCCTTATCCTTATCCGTAAGACCTGAAAAAAATGCTTCAGACTTATTCTCAACTTCAGTGCTTTCAATATCACTTAAGGTTATTGAGTAATCCTTGGCATGGGAAGACAATACCTTTACCCTGTTGATATCCTCGACAATATCCTCAATGGTAATATCCCTAACAGTCTTGCTTGTGTCATCAACCTTAAGCTCAAGGTTCCACACACCGTTACCGTAATCCTTGCTGTAATCCTCTTCCACAGTCTTTGCATAAATATAATACTCGCCAAAGGTTATATCATTATCTCCAAAGCTATACACTACCGGAAGCTCATCGGCAGCCTCCTTCTTACCTCCGCAGGCAGTACACACAAGCATGACAGCCATCATTAATATTGTCAAAAGCTTTTTTAGGTTTCTCATTTGATAATCTCCTCTCTGTCAATCAGACCATCAATATCCTCAACTATCTCTTCAAGGTTCTTTATAAATCCGGCAACATTTTTCTTCTCTACATCAACCACAAAGCCGGACTTCTCACCCGTTACGATACGAATGTTATTCATATATTTAACAATAAATGGTTCCAAAAGCTCCATTTTTATCCTGACGCCATCCGCCATCTCAATCCTTAACTGTTCATTTTTGTATGCTATCGATGCAATAAATGCTTCATGTGCCTTAGCTTTAAGCATTGCTATCTCAAGCAGATTCATTACAGTTGACGGCGGTTCTCCGAAACGGTCTGTCAGTTCATCCAGCATATCCTCATAGTCTTCACTCGTCCAGACTCCTGATATCCTCTTATAAAGCTCAAGCTTTGTCAGCTCATTTTTGACATAAGAGGACGGTATATACGCATCGATCGGTATCTCTATAGCGGTTTCAAATTCCTCGCCCTTTCTCTCACCCTTCTGCTCTAATATCGCATCATTTAACATCTTGCAGTAAAGGTCATAGCCAACCGCTTCCATCTGGCCGGACTGCTCCATGCCCAACAGATTACCGGCGCCGCGGATTTCAAGGTCACGCATGGATATCTTGTAACCTGAACCCAAATCAGTGAATTCCCTTATTGCTTTAAGTCTCTTCTCTGCCGTTTCACGTAGCATTTTATCCCGCTTATACATAAGAAAAGCATATGCAGTTCTGTCGGAGCGCCCCACACGTCCCCTTAACTGATAAAGCTGTGCCAGACCGAAATTGTCGGCATCATGGATTATCATCGTGTTGACGTTGGCAATATCCAATCCTGTCTCTATTATTGTTGTAGTGACTAAAACATCTATCTCTTTATTGATAAATGCATACATTACATCTTCAAGCTCCTGCTCCTTCATCTGCCCGTGAGCAAATGCGATCCTTACATCCGGCATCATTTTAGCCAGATCAGCAGTGACATCTGCAATGGTATTAACACGGTTATATACATAATACACCTGCCCGTTTCTTGCAAGCTCCCTTGAAATAGCTTCCTTTATAAGCTCCGGATTATATTCAAGCACATAAGTCTGTATCGCCTTCCTGTCAACCGGCGGCTCCTCTAACAGACTCATATCCCTTATTCCGATAAGACTCATATGCAGGGTTCTCGGAATAGGTGTTGCGGTAAGTGTCAGGACATCAACATTCTTCTTCATCTGCTTGATCTTTTCCTTATGGGAAACTCCAAAGCGCTGTTCCTCGTCTATAATAAGCAGACCCAGATTTTTGTAATTCATATCCTTTGAAAGAAGCCGGTGAGTACCTATTACTATATCAAGCTGTCCCTTCTTAATGCCCTCTATGGTCTTTCTCTGCTCTTTTTGCGAAAGGAAACGCGACATCATTCCTATACTTATCGGGAAATCCGCCATACGTTCAACAAATGTATTATAATGCTGCTGCGCAAGTATCGTTGTCGGTACAAGGTAAGCCACCTGTTTGCCATCCTGTACAGCCTTAAATGCTGCACGTATTGCGATCTCCGTCTTTCCATAGCCGACATCACCACAGATCAAACGATCCATGATCTTAGTGCTTTCCATATCCT
>OMSZ01000292.1 GCA_900313855.1 uncultured Eubacteriales bacterium | reverse complement strand
ACTAAAGGAAGTGCTGCACTGAATACGGTAGAGGATTTTATGTCATTTTATGAAACTGTTATTACAACTGGTAAGATACCAGGTGTAGATGATTCAAATATGAAGTATACAAATACACCGATTGTTTCATTAAATCCACCAGAAGAATACACGCCAAAACCTAATCCGGGTGGAAAGTGGTATACTATTGATTTCTCAGATTTTATGGATAAACCAGATAATGTAGATGCTGGAAACAAGTATCATGTTGTATATTACTCAGGTAGTCCTGGAAATGATGTGAATAGCATTTTAGGAGAAAAATATTGGTATAATAGAGATACATATGGTGAACAATATGCTGCTTTCTATACAATTTATGAACATTTTGCAGAGGTTAATAGTTCTACCGATTATAATACTAATATTGTAGGCACTCAGGATTATCTTTCAAAGGTATATGCTGTTTATAGATTCTTATACGGTGATTATAATCATTCGGAAGATTTTGATGATTTCTATAATTTTGTTGTTCAAGTTCTTGAACAAAATAATATTCCTTCTACTCAGGCGGGAGGAGATACTAGTGGAGATTATTCTGGATCAGGTGGCGGTGATTATAGTTTAGAAAACTCATGGCCAAAGCAACTTAGAGTAAGTACTACGGGACAAACATTTAAAATTGTTTATTATAATGGTGGATTTCACGATACCAATATTGTTGGTTTATCCAAGAATCCAAATGAAGAAAACGAAAAGAATTCACTTGTTAAGAGAATAACAACATTTTTAGGTGGAAGTGACAAGCCGGCTACAAATAGTTTGGATAGCTTATTTGTAAATATGGCAAATAACAATCAGGATTATCCTAATAACTCGTTTGTTCCTGGTTCAAATTAATATGAAGTGTGATTAAGCTTATGAAAAAAAGAGTAAACCACAACAGAATATCAGACCGTAGTGGTGCGGCAATGATAATTGCAATATTTATCATTGGTATTATTCTTGTGTTTACTTTTGCACTTCTACTAGTGTCATATACCCTTTATGCTTCACAAAATAAAAATGCGGCAAGCCTCAGATGCTCTGAGGCTGCCAATACATTAAGTATTGCGTTAGAAGATGAGTTGGAAGATCCGGATGCATATAAGACAAGTGCTTTTTATAAGTATCTTAGATGTAATGTATTTCAGGATAAAAATACTTGGCCATATTACGAAGCGGGCAAGCCTGGACATGGAGAGAAAGAGGCTTTCAGATATATGGATTTGAGAGCTAATGTTAAGTATGATCAGGTTGAAGGATTTCCTGGATCTGTTAAGCTCTGTATGTATTGGACAGTAGATGATAAAGATGTGAGAAACCTGCTTGCAACTAAAGATTTTATATCATTATCTGTCTCTCAAAGATCAACTGCTAGGTTACATGTGCTGATAATTACAGAGACTGCAAGTCAGTCATATACAGTTGAAAATATATATAAAGTAAATATCAGTTCTGTTCCTACAACAGATGAAAAGAGTAAGGCGGTGAGTACTATGGCAAGCACAACTTATTCAGATACGGATGGACATCCATATAATCCACAGGAACTTACGTGTGGAGAAGATAACGGTAGTGTAATTAATGATATTAAAACAACTGAGTATTGGTCATTTGAGTTAGAATCTAGAGAGTAAAGGATATTGTATGAAAAAACGTAGGTTTAAAATTAAATATCCAGATAATAAGGGTAATACAATGTTTGAGACTATTATTGCATTTTTTATCCTTACTATCATCTTAGCTTTGATATATCAAATGATATCTTTTTGTGCTCAGCTCAGGATGAAGGCGGCAGATACAGGATTTGTTATATCTGAATTTAATCGTGATATGTATAAAACTGGAATAAAGACGGATGGAACTTTTACGGCAGCTCAAACATTTGGAAGTGTTGATGCTACTCCACGTGCATCTGAGGCTGGTAACAAAGGACCGCTTTTCTATCTTGTTTTATCAGATGAAACGGATGATAGTAACCTTAAAACAGATCATGTAGCAGACTTTACATTAGACACTACAGCAAATAATATGGAGAGTCCTTATAGAATTAGACTAACTAATCTTCATGCAAATAGCCTTGTTTCAAATGATTCGAGGATAGAGGAAGAGAAACTGGTTAAACCTAAAGCTTTACAGTTTTATTATCTAAAATAATGATTGGTGATATATGAAGAAAAAAACAGGAAACAACCAAATAGCGTTATTCAATAATCAGGGTACAACTCTTGTTGAGATGCTGGTTTGTTTCGTTTTGCTTGCAATCTTTTTGGTTGCTGCATTTTCTATAATCACGCATATATCCTCTTTATATTTTCAGGTAAAGGGAGAAACCTATGGTAAACAGGTTTCTGACATATTGATGGAAAAGATTCAGTCAGAAATAGAAGGTGCTAAGTTCGACGGTGATGTTGTTCTTATCGGAAATGGAACAGCCGAGGGAACAGAATCAAATGTAACTGGCTCGAATATAACCTTGTATGATAAGACAAATACAAGGGTTATGCTGTATACAGATGCATTTAGTGTTACAGATTCTGATAAGGTGTTAAAGATAAAATATTATGGCTTTACAGATAGCGAGGATCCTGACAAATCTAGACTGAATGATATGTGGGCATTTGATAAAAAAATGTACAATGGTTATAAAGTGAAAGAAATGCGATTTATCAAGGCTAGTGCGATTAATAATGGTGAGAATCAGGCGTATGCTAATAGCTTTGGAATCACAGATACAGATGGGTATGGTGATGACACAATCGTTGTATTTCTTACTTTGGATAGTAGTCGCTATGGCGAATACAAATCCTACAGATTCGT
>OMSZ01000290.1 GCA_900313855.1 uncultured Eubacteriales bacterium | reverse complement strand
TCAGGAGCAAAACCACCCTCATCACCAATTCCTGTTGAAAGCTTTCTGTCTTTAAGGATCTTCTTAAGCGTATGATATATCTCACAACACATATCCATGCAATGAGAAAAACTGTCTGCTCCAACCGGTGCGATCATGAATTCCTGTATATCTATTGTGTTATCAGCGTGTCTGCCTCCATTTAATATGTTCATCATCGGAACGGGAAGCTTATTAGAATGAACGCCCCCAATATATCTGTATAACGGTATAGACAAAGCATTAGCGGACGCTCTTGCACAAGCAAGCGAAACTCCCAAAATGGCATTCGAACCATATTTGCGTTTATTATCGGTTCCGTCAGCCTTGATAAGCAGCCTGTCGATCTTTACCTGATCTAAGACATTCATTCCAATGATCTTGTCGGCAATCCTGGTATTAACATTAGTAACAGCCTGTTCAACACCGTTCCCGTTATGTCTTTTATCACCATCACGAAGCTCATGTGCCTCAAACTGACCCGTGGAAGCGCCGCTTGGAACCGCCGCGCTTCCGGTAATTCCGTCATTTAATGTAATCGTGACATCAACCGTGGGATTACCTCTTGAATCTAATATCTCAACGGCATGAACATCTAATATCTCATACTCTTTCATGAAAATAATCCTTCCTGATATAATAATTCAATAGTGATTATTTCCATTTTGGAGTATTATTATTCATTATCTGATAATAAGGCTCTTTCCTGTCATCTCTTTAGGCTGCTCCATCTCCATGATATCAAGAAGAGTCGGAACTATATCCGCAAGACATCCACCCTCACGAAGCTTTACATCACCATAGTTTACGAGAATAAATGGTACCGGATTGGTTGTATGAGCTGTATGCGGCTCACCGGTCTCATAATCGATCATCTTCTCGGCATTACCGTGATCGGCACAGATAAACAATACTCCATCTACTTCCTTTACAGACTCAACTGCCTTTCCTACAAACTCATCCACCTTCTCAACAGCCTTTATAGCTGCATCAATAACTCCTGTATGACCAACCATATCAGGATTGGCAAAGTTAATTACTATAACATCATATTGACCGCTCTTTATCGCAGTATTTAACTTCTCGGAAACCTCAGGAGCGCTCATTTCAGGCTGAAGATCATAGGTTGCTACAGCAGGGGATTTAACAAGGATTCTCTCCTCATTTTCATTAGGCTCCTCGATACCGCCGTTGAAGAAGAATGTAACATGCGCATACTTCTCTGTCTCAGCAAGACGAAGCTGTTTTTTGCCGTTCTTTGCAAGATACTCACCGAATGTATTAACAATCTCCTGCTTCTTAAATGCAATAAGCTTATTAGGGATCGTCTCATCATAATCCTTAAAGCATACATATGTAAGCGGTATACGACCGTTTCTTCTCTCAAAGCCCTTAAAGTCATCATCACAGAAGGCTCATGTTATCTCTCTTGCACGGTCGGGACGGAAATTAAAGAAGATAACCGAATCATTCTCTTTGACAAGTGAAACCGGCTCTCCATTTTTTGTAATTACAGTAGGAAGAACAAACTCGTCTGTAACATCCTGAGCATAAGAATCTTCCATCGCCTTAATAGGATCCTCTGCCATTACGCCCTCTCCATATACAAGTGATGCATAAGCTTTCTCAACACGATCCCATCTGTTATCACGATCCATAGCGTAGTATCTTCCCGAAAGTGAAGCAACCTCACCTACTCCAATCTCCTTTGTCTTTTCAATAAGCTCAGCAAGATAATCCTTACCTGATGCAGGAGGTGTATCTCTTCCATCAAAGAAAGGATGTATAAATACCTTTGAAAGACCCTGTCTCTTACAAAGCTCAAGAATACCGTACAAATGCGTATTGTGGCTGTGAACTCCTCCATCAGATAATAATCCCCAAAGGTGAAGACTTGAATCATTCTTTTTACAATTATCTATAGCTGCAAGCATAGCTTCATTCTCAAAGAAATCTCCGTCCTCGATCGCCTTAGTTATAGAAGTAAGATCCTGATAGATTATACGTCCTGCTCCCATATTCATATGGCCGACCTCTGAGTTACCCATCTGTCCGTCAGGAAGTCCTACAAAGAGACCGGAAGCATTACCCGGAACAAAAGGACACTCCTTCATAAGCTTATCCATAACCGGTGTATTAGCCATAGCAATAGCATTACCCTTTGGATTATCGTTAAGACCATAACCATCAAGAATCATTAAAACTACAGGTTTTTTCATAATTGTTCTCCTTTATAATGAATTTTACTGCAAACTCCTGATACTTTTGACATAAAACTTATCAGGGTGTTTTTATATATTGTTATCAATCAAAGCTCATACACCTTGTGTCTGATATACGACTTCATATGATCTATACATTTGTCATTTAACTCCATCAGAACAAGCTCAGTCTTCTCATCACGTTCAACTACTGCCGCAACGGATGATGTATCTTTCTTTTTGGAGGTATAATCATACCTCTTTTCAAACTTTTCTCCATCAAGACGTTTCGAATCACCCGGGCATATATATTTGATAAGCGTTGCATCAAACTGTTTCTTAACCTTTCTGGTACTTGCTGCATAGATCGCTGAAATCTCCACATTACCATTTGTGATAATGTACTCATACTCAACCTTTCTCATTCTAAAGAAAAAGCAGACCAGAAAGATACCGATCATAACTACCGCAATCCCGACCAGATCAAACAGAAGAAGAAACACACCAAACGCAATACATAATAAACCGGACAAAACACCGATATAGAAATTCGCCTCAGGCTTGCTCTTTACAGCATACTCCACATAACTGTCATTCATATTACTATTCCTCTTTCTACTTCGACAGATATTCGTCCATAGCCGCAGCCGCAGTCTTACCTGCGCCCATAGCAAGAATAACCGTTGCCGCACCGGTTACCGCGTCACCACCGGCATATACCCCAGGCTTTGAGGTTGCACCGAACTCATCTGCGCTTATTCCTCCAAACGATTCTGTATCAAGACCTTCAGTAGTATCCTTTATAAGAGGATTAGGTGATGTTCCGATCGACATGATCATACAGTCACATTCTATATCAGTAAATGCTCCCTCAACAGGAACAGGCTTCCTTCTGCCGGATTCATCGGGCTCAGAAAGCTCCATCTTCTGACAATGAACAGATTTAACCCATCCATCCTCTCCGACAACCTCTAACGGATTGGTAAGAAGCTCAAACTTTATACCTTCCTCCATTGCGTGCTCAACCTCTTCCGCACGTGCAGGAAGCTCTTCCATTGAACGTCTGTATACTATGGTAACATCAGAACCAAGACGTTTTGCACATCTTGCAGCATCCATGGCAACATTACCGCCTCCGACAACAACAGTCTTTTCCGGATGCTTTATAGGAGTAGTTGAATCCTCTTTATATGCTTTCATAAGATTGATTCTTGTAAGGAACTCATTCGCTGAATATACACCGTTTAAGTTCTCACCCGGAATTCTCATAAATCTTGGAAGACCGGCACCTGAACCGATAAATACAGACTCAAAGCCATATTCATCCATAAGCTCTTCTATGGAAATTGTTTTACCGATAACAACGTTAGTCTCAATCTTAACACCTAATTCCTTAAGACCATCAACCTCTTTCTGCACGATAGCTTTAGGAAGACGGAACTCCGGAATACCATAAGCAAGAACTCCTCCGGCAACATGAAGAGCTTCAAAAATAGTTACATCATAACCCTTCTTTGCAAGGTCGCTCGCACATGCAAGTCCTGAAGGACCTGAACCTATTACTGCAACCTTATGACCGTTAGGCTCAGGCTTTACCGGTTTATCTTTGCAGTTCTCATTATGATAATCAGCCACAAAACGCTCTAATCTTCCTATTGCAACAGGCTCACCCTTGATACCTCTGACACATTTTGACTCACACTGTGATTCCTGCGGGCATACACGTCCGCAAACAGCCGGAAGCGAACTACTCTCATTTATTATCTGATAAGCGCCTTCAAAATCGCCCTCAGCTACCTTTGCAATAAAATCAGGAATCCTTATCTGAACAGGACATCCCGTTACACATGGACGATTCTTACAATTAAGACAGCGGGCTGCTTCATCCATAGCCATTTCCTTAGTATAACCTAAGGTTACCTCTTTAAAATTCTTATTTCTTACATCCGGCTCCTGTGAAGGCATCGGATTCTTTGTCATACTCATATTCGGCATCTTACTGTACCTCCTTATTAAGAAGATTACATGCTTCTTCTCTTGCTTTTGCTTCAAACGGTCTATAGACAGCTCCTCTTGACATAGCCTCATCAAAATCAACTTCAAAGCCGTCAAAATCAGGTCCGTCTACACACGCAAACTTTGTCTTTCCACCAACGGTAAGTCGACATCCACCGCACATTCCGGTTCCGTCAACCATGATAGGATTCATGCTGACAACCGTTTTAACGTTATATTTCTTAGTTGTCGCAACAACGAATTTCATCATGATCAGTGGTCCGATAGCGATAACCTCATCAAACTGTTCACCTGAAGCCAACAATTTATCAAGCGGTTCGGTAACAAGTCCTTTAGTTCCTGCCGAACCGTCATCTGTCATCAATATGTAATCAGAGCTTACCTCTTTGAATTCATCCTGTAATATAATAAGGTCTTCATTTCTAAAGCCGACAATAGATGTTACCTCACAGCCCTGCTCGTGTAACGCCTTTGCAACAGGATAAGCGATAGCACAGCCAACTCCTCCGCCAACAACAGCAACCTTCTTAAGTCCCTCGATCTCCGTAGCCTTTCCAAGCGGTCCTACGAAATCATGAATA
>OMSZ01000367.1 GCA_900313855.1 uncultured Eubacteriales bacterium | reverse complement strand
TTCCCTTTTTATATCGAACAATTAATCTCCCGAACAATGCGGAATATTCAGAAAGTATCTTCACTTTAGCAAACGAATTCTTAGGTACATCTGCTACTCTTGCAGCAGAAATAAATAGCCATTCGTTATCAGGCATCTGAACAAAACTAAAAACGAAATTACCCGGCTGAAAGTTTCGTCTGTTCTTTGAATACCATCCCCAATATGAACAATCACTGCATGTCCCGGTTTCTTTATCCTTATCATCGTGTTTCAACCAACGATCCAAAAAGCTTTCTCCGCCTCTTCCAGCAGTCATATTGAGTTCTATCTTGCTATTCTTTATCGCATTCGAATCTAAATGTAATATGTCATTAAGCATTAATTGCATATCGCTCATCCTTTCATTAGATCGATGTGCCGTTTAAACCGGAAGCTTAAAATCATAATAGATGTCTTCGGGTGCTTCCTGTCCTAAAGATATATTAAACAGGTGTGCACCATTTGCCTTCTTCGAACCTTCAATATAGTTCATTTTTCCTGAACCAATGTATGTGAACGGAAGCTGAATCCCGTCTTCAGAATCAACCTTTCTTACAAATAGCCTCATCTCTTTAGAATTCTTTAATGCCGATAATTCTTTATCTTTAATATGTGCTACCGTCTCCCACTGGAAAGTAAAGTGATCTATATAACCATCTACATACTTAAGCTCTTCTTTGGTTCCACTGGCCTTGTGAATGGTTACATATGCATAAGCAATATCATCGTATACATTTGTGCCAAGTTGACTATCCTCCGGGTCTTTGCCTAATAACTGCTTTATCTGGGATTTCTTATACTTAGCCCAACGCTTGTACAGACTCTTTTCTGTTCCGGTGACTTCATAAAACTCAACATCATATCTGCCAATACCATAATCGATCAGATCACGCATAAACTCTTCGAATTCGACCGTAATACTTACATCGTTTAACTGAACAACTCCATCAGCATTATTAATGTATCCCTTTTTGCACATGTATTTCAGCGCATGCATCAGCATGTCTTCAGAGTAGTTCTCTATACTGTCTTTTGCATACTGAACCAGCCTATCTGTGCTGCACTCACCGGCACAATCAAGTAAACATCTGACTATGATCAATTCCTCCGGCCTCACAACAGGAAGCATGTCTGACACGTAATCAACAAAGTCCTCTTGGCGCTTATTAAACAACGGTAAGTTATCCTCATTAACAGATTTTAAGAACGTGTAATATGACTTGCACTTTCTACCGTTGATCTTTGACTGCATGAACTTCAAAAGGTCAGGCGCATAGTCATTATTAAGATAATCCACATGTCTAGGATATTCGGAAGAACCAATATACTTTTTAAAGTTGAGGTAATCCTGCTCAAGATACTTCTTTGTATTGAAATTAACTTCATCAATAAATGTTAAGATCTCTTTCTTACTCAGATCATCAATATGGATCTCAACACCGTAATCGATTAATCCTACAGTCTTGAAATCATCTCGAACAAGTTCTTTTAGAAGGTTTTTCTCGACAACGAAGTTTTCGGAAAGACCGCCGAGCGCAAACGCTATCTGTACACTTCGCTTATAATCGTTGCCGATAAAATCAAGCACAGTAACAAACTCTTTATTCTCGTATTTGCGGAGGCCACGTCCAAGCTGCTGAATGAATATTGTCTGGGAATCTGTCGGTCTTAAGAACAAAACCATATTAACACCGGGTATATCTACACCTTCGTTAAGGATGTCAACAGTAAACAAGATCTCAAGATCAGCGTCATCATCCTGAAGGTCTTTATAAGCACGCAGTCTCTCACCAATTGAGTTCTTACCGGTAAGATACTGTGTATTGTAATATTCCCCCATCGCCTGCGACATTCTGATAGCGTGAGATATGTCTCTGCAGAATGCCAATGCCTTTAATTTCTTTCCTCCAGGCAGTCTGTGCTTCTCGATCATGTCATAAATGAAATCACAATGCTTTTCTTCAGAAAATTGCTCAACAAATCTGTGATCCTTTACAACCTTGTCAGCATACTCTATAAGCTCATCTCTAATTCCATAATACTTAAAGGGGACAACGATACCATTAACTATCGCATCCCTCAATCTAAGCTCATAGGGGATATTCTTATCAAAAAGGCTGAATACATCTTCTCCATCCATTCTTTCCGGAGTTGCCGTTATACCCAGACAGAATTGCGGTTCAAAGTATTCCAGGATCTTTTTGTATGTGTCTGCAGTTGCATGATGACACTCGTCTATAACAATATAGTCAAAATGATGTTTGTCAAAGAGCTCCAAAGAATTTGCCATTGTTATATTCGTCGAGAATAAAAAGTCTGCTTCCGGCTCTTTGAAATCCTTGTTGTAAATGCCATAACTTTTACTGCTTCCAAAGACCTTTTGGAAGGTCTCATAAGACTTCATCAATATAGAACCTTCCTGAACAATATAAAGCAATCTGTCCGGATTAAAATTCAATGCATCAAATGCAGCTAAATATGTCTTACCGCTTCCTGCCGCAGCACAAACTAACGCCTTATTACTGCCAATCGCTCTTAACCGATTAAGTTCTTTTAACGCAGACCTTTGCATGTAATTGGGCTTATTGTCTGCATTTGCGACATCATAATCCATATCCCATCTCTCGATAGAATAATAAAGTTTGGTCCGGTACTCTGAAATAATATCCCTGGTTAACAGGAGTGTTTTATCCCACAGGTAGTTGAATTCAGCCATTGCTGATGAATAAACATCGTCATCAATGATCGAGACATCCCATTCTACATTTTTAAGCAAGGCGTAAACAGTAATATTAGAGGATCCAATTAGCATCTCATTATGATCTTGAAACTTAAACAAATAACCCTTTGAATGAAATCCAACCTTATTCCCTGTTTTGTCGATAAAACAGTCTTTATCGAGATGGCATTCAAACTGATCAGGATATTTGATAACAAGATTATAGAAATACTCTAAAGAGT
>OMSZ01000384.1 GCA_900313855.1 uncultured Eubacteriales bacterium | reverse complement strand
TGCTCCTTAGCCTTCTCACAGGTGCCCGAGCATTTGACAAAAGCCGTCATCTTAACAGATTGAGAGGCCGCAACACCCATGATCTCTCCTATCGCTGCCGCTACCTTTTCTCCACCGACAGGACAGGCATTAACCGGTGCTTCACCCTTAGCAATTGCCGCAGCCAATCCGTCACAACCCGGATAACCACAGCCTCCGCAATTATTTCCGGGAAGGCTTTCCCTTATCATAGCTTCTCTTTCATCAACCTTTACCGCAAACTTTTCTCCGGCAATTCCCAATAAGATTCCGATAACAATTCCGGTACCACCGACAATTCCCATTGCTAACAATACTGAAGTAATCATATCCGTATCCCCCTTATTTGATCAAACCGGAAAAACCGAAAAACGCCATAGCCATAAGTCCTGCCGCAAGCAAAACAATAGGCGTACCCTTAAATGATTCCGGAACATCATTATATTCAATCTTTTCACGAATACCGGCCATGATAACTATCGCAACGGTAAAGCCCACAGCAGTTCCGAAACCGTTGACAACCGAAGCCACAAATCCGTACGATTTCTGAACATTTAACAGGGCAACTCCAAGCACTGCGCAGTTGGTAGTAATAAGAGGAAGATACACACCTAACGCTTTATAGAGGGACGGTACCATTTTCTTAAGAAACATCTCAACAAACTGCACCAATGCAGCAATGACCAGAATGAACACTATAGTCTGAAGATATGTTATATTGAGCTTTTCCAGAATAAATGTGTATATAAGATTGGTTATTGCAGACGCTATTGTTATAACAAATATAACCGCTCCACCCATTCCGGCTGCAGTATCAACCTTCTTTGATACTCCAATAAAAGGACAGAGACCTAAGAATTGTGAAAGTACTACATTATTAACAAGTGCTGCTCCGACAGCGATCAAAAACAATTCCATAGCCTACACCTCCTTTTTGGTATCATCATTTTTGGTGGAAGCTTCCTTTCCCTTATCATCAGCTTCCTCATTAGCCGTTACCTTATTAACATTATCCTTATTTCCGCTATTATCTGCTTTACCAGCATTCTTTTTTTCAGTTTGTGCTTTATCCTGCACTTTATCAGTATTCTTTTCTGCAATTTGTGCTTTTCCCTGCACATTGTCTGACTTCTTTGAGTTGTCCTTTACAATCTCTCCTACAGTCATTTTCTTGTCGGTCTTTTCTTTTGTTCCCATGACACTTTCAATCGTAAATGACTTTCCACCACATAAGGAATTGGTACAGCCCGCACAGCCATCCTCACGTTCACAGATTGAAATTGCGTTGCCTTCACGTTTTGCTTTAGTCAGACGAACCTTGTTCTGAACCGCTATCAGCCCCGCTAATACAAAGAATGCTCCCGGTGCCAGAATAAGTATTGAGACAGGCTGATAATTAGATGGCATTACCTTAGCTCCAAATATCGAACCATTACCGAAAAGCTCTCTGAATATTCCTATCGAAGTAAGTCCGATAGTAAATCCAAGACCCATTCCTATACCGTCAAACATCGACAGCCATACATTATTCTTCGAAGCATAGCTCTCTGCACGTCCGAGTATTATACAGTTAACCACGATAAGAGGAATATAGATTCCAAGGCTATCATAAAGCGATGGGACAAAGCCCTCCAAAAGAAACTGTACTATCGTTACGAATGACGCAACCACAACTATGTATGCCGGAATCCTGACCTTGTCGGGAATAACCTTTCTAAGCGCGGAGATCATCATGTTACTTAACACCAATATTACAGTTGTGGTAAGTCCCATTCCAACTCCGTTGATAGCAGATGTTGTAACCGCCATCGTCGGACACATTCCAAGCATCTGCACGAAGGTAGGATTCTCCGTAATTATACCGCATTTCAAACGTTCTGCCGTCTTATTCATCATCCCACCTCCTAATTATCCAGATTAATCTGCTTTATGGCATCAGTATAGTATAGCCCTGCATTTACACCGTTAGTTACCGCATTGGTAGTGATCGTTGCACCTGAAAGCGCATCGATCTCATCCTCTGCCTTTGCACCACTCTTGGTATATACAAACTTCTTTACATTCTTATTCTTAAACTGCTCCTTGAAATCATCCTCTGTTGCTTTCATTCCAAGTCCTGCAGTCTCACCAATTGACAGGAATGATATTCCTGTAAGCGTTCCATCATTTTTGACTCCCATGGCAAATGTGATATCCCCGCCATAGCCTTCATGATCTGTTACAGTAAGGACATAGCCGGCAGCATCGCCCCCTGCCGATAAAGCTGCCATAACCTCATTAATATCAGCGTCATAGCCTTCTTCCTTGATATTCTTAATTATTTCCTCATCAAGCTGCATTTCATCAAATGACGCCGCATCCGCAAATACAGTCTTGTATGCTTCCTCTTTGGCACGCTGTTTCTCATTTGCTATCGGCTCCTTAGTCACCTCGTACACCAATCCGAGAAGAAGGCCGGCAATAACGGTTATAAGCGTCAATGACAATGTATTCTTAATACTCTCACGACTCATGCTTTGTGGCCCCCTTTCCAAAGGATTTCGGTACAGTAACCTTCTCTATTAAAGGTACAAGCAGATTACCGATTATAATTGCGTAAGACACTCCCTCGGCTGAACCTCCGAACACTCTGAAAAGAAATGTGAGAAAACCGAGAAAAATACCGAATATGATCTTACCGCCGGAGGTTATAGGAGATGTTACGTAATCAGTTGCCATGAAAAAAGCTCCTAACATCAGACCTCCTCCTGATAAATGAGCAAGCAGGTATGATATATCAATTCCTCTGCCGCTTGCTATTGCATAGATCATAATAAATACAGCAAATGATCCTATGTAGTACAAAGGTATCCTGTAATTAATAACTCTTGTAAATATAAGGAATATGCCACCTATTATAAGTGCAAAGGCACAGGTTTCACCAATGGTTCCTGGAATCGTACCCAAAAACATCGAAAGGACATCAACAGAATTACCGGCCTTCATTTCCGCCAAAGGTGTTGCCATCGTTACGGCATCATACGAAAAGCTTGTCATTATCCCTGTAAATGATATGAGCAAGAAGCATCTTGCGCCAAGTGCCGGATTCATAAAATTCTGTCCCAATCCACCAAAAAGCTGTTTAACTACTATGATAGCAAAAAAGCTGCCGATAACCGGAATCCAATACGGTACATCCGGCGGAAGATTCATAGCAAGCAAAAGACCGGTCAGAGCTGCAGAAAGATCCTTAACCGTTATCTTCCTTCCCGTGATAATTTGAAACAACGCTTCAAAAAGCACCGATGATATAATTGTTATCAGATATAAGGCTAAAGCTCTTATACCGAAATTATACACTCCAAAGATAGCAGCCGGCAGAAGCGCCACTATAACCTTACCCATTATATTAGTTGTAGTCTCTCTGTCTCGTATATGAGGAGATGACGATATCTTCATAGTCTGCTCCAATGTATTAACCCCCTATCTCTTTCTGTTTGCCAGAATCTGTTTTCTGGTACCGGCAATTATCTGTGTCAAATGACGTTTGGCCGGACAAACATAAGAACAACATCCGCATTCACAGCATTCCATGCCCTCAGCCTTAACAAACGCATCCATGTCTCCATGCTCTGCAATATCTGCTAATCTGTTAGGCATAACTCTTCCCGGACATACCTCAACACATCTTCCACATCTTATGCAGTTAGACGGTTCTATTTCCGAAACAACATCTTCTCTGAAACAGAGCAAAGCAGAAGATCCCTTAACAATAGGAGAATCCAAGGTGAAAAGAGCTTTTCCCATCATAGGACCTCCGGATATTATCTTGGCGGGGTCTTCTATATTGAAGCCTCCCACAGCCTCTATCAGTTCTCTGATATTCGTTCCTATCCTTACACGGAAATTGGCTGTATCACAAACCGCGTCTCCTGTAACTGTCACTATTCTCTCATAAAGTGGTCTTCCTTCAATCAGCGCATTATATATTGCCACGATCGTATCAACATTATGGACTATGCATCCTGCGTCTGCCGGCAGCATTGAAGAATTGATCTCTCTGCCCGTATTGGCATATATAAGCTGACGCTCTGCACCCTGTGGGTATTTCGTCTTAACCGCATTAACCCTGATATTGTCAATATCTGCCGTAAGCTCCTTAAGCAGGGCGATCGCATCAGGCTTATTGTCCTCAACAGCAATTATACCTGTAGCATTATCAAACAGATTAACAACTATCTGAAGACCTGCTATTATCTTCTCCGGCGTCTCGATCATCCTTCTGTAATCCGAGGTAAGATACGGTTCGCATTCGGCACCATTTACTATAATAGTATCTATATCACTATCATTCTTAGGAGAAAGCTTAACGTGAGTCGGGAACCCGGCACCACCCATTCCGACGATACCGGCCTCCTTGATCGCCTCCTTAACATCCTCCCTGTATAGCGACTCTAACGGCTTGATATTGGCTGAGAAATCAACCTCTGTGAAATAATGGTCATTATCGATAATAATAGAATTAACCTTATTGCCGGATACCGTCATTCTCGGTTCAATAGCCTTAACGGTACCCGAAACTCCGGAATGAATATTAGCTGACACAAAACCGCCTGCTTCAGCTATCTTCTGTCCGACAAGTACATAGTCGCCTTTTTTAACCAATGGTACGGCAGGCGCGCCGATATGCTGGGATAAGGGATATACACACTCGCCCTGTGGCAGGTAATCAACTATCTCTTTATCCTTAGAGATATCCTTGCCATCATAAGGGTGAATTCCCCCCATAAATGTCAAAAAAGCCATTACGTTACATCTCCTTTATATGCTTCACTATTATTCAATATATTGTATATAAACATGCAATCATTATACAACATATCCGTTGTTT
>OMSZ01000289.1 GCA_900313855.1 uncultured Eubacteriales bacterium | reverse complement strand
CGGGTGTTGATATAAAGCTTGCGTTAGATGTTGCAGCATCTGAGCTTTATGATGAGAACACCGAGCTTTACTATTTCCCGGGTGAAAGCTATATGTGCGGCAAAGAAATATACAGGAATGCTGAAGAAATGGTGCAGTACTATGAAGATCTCGTAAGCAGGTATCCCATTTTTTCTATAGAAGACGGTCTTGGCGATAACGACATCAAAGGCTGGAAACTGCTAACATATCGTCTTGGGGAAAGAATACAGTTAGTCGGTGATGATCTGTTTGTGACCAATACAGACAGACTACAAAATGGTATTGATAATAAGATGGCAAATTCAATACTGATAAAGCCTAATCAGATAGGTACACTTACGGAAACTCTTGATGCTGTGGAAATGGCAAAATGTGCAGGCTACAACACAATAATCAGTCACAGATCAGGAGAGACGGAGGATCCTTTTATTGCAGATCTAGCCGTTGCAGTTTCTTCAGGTCAGATAAAGACAGGTGCTCCCTGCAGAAGTGAAAGGGTAGCCAAATATAACCGTCTTATAAAGATCGAAGAAGAACTTGGGAAAGCATCAGAATACGGTTGCTTTTATCAGTAATAATAAGTTGTTGAAATTTTTTAAATTAATCCTTGCCAATAGACTTTGGTTGTGTTATGATATCGGTTAGCGAGTTTTTGAAGTGAATAGGAAGTAACATAGGAGGATAACTGATATGAAGACAGCACTTACAGTAGTGTTCTTAATAGTTTGTGTTATAATTTGTATAATAGTATTGGCACAGGAATCAAAGGATAACGGTCTTGGAAGTCTTGCAGGCGGATTTGCCGCAGGTGAAACCTACTGGAGCAAGAACAAAGGACGTTCAAAGGAATCTTATCTTATCTTAGCAACAACAATTGCAGTTATAATATTCTTAGGAGTTGCATTGTTGCTTAGTTCAAAGGTAATGAATTGATCATCAAAGAATTTTCCTGCTGCTGCATACTATGCAGCAGTTTTTCTTTTATAAGGAGGATATCATGCCGAAACAGAAGGGTGAAAGGCTTATAGCTAATAACAAAAAAGCGTATTTTGATTATTTTATAGATGAGAAGCTTGAAGCAGGTATTGAGTTAAAGGGTACTGAGGTCAAATCGCTAAGAATGGGTAAATGCAGTATCAAAGAGGCATTTGTTGCTGTAGAAAATGGTGAGGTTATCATAAGGCAGATGCATATTGCACCTTATGAAAAGGGCAATATTTTTAATAAGGACCCATTAAGACCAAGAAAACTGCTTCTACATAAATATGAGATCAATAAGCTTGTTGGTCAGTCTAAGATAAAGGGAAGTACGATAGTTCCCTTAAGAGTATATTTCAAAGACAGTTTAGTTAAGGTTGAGATCGGACTTGCAAGAGGTAAAAAGCTTTATGACAAGCGTAAGGATATCGCAAAGAAGGACATGAAGCGTGAAGCCGAGAAGGAATTTAAGGTAAGAAATGTTCGTGGATGAAAAAACATATAAAGTTCACGAAATTTACTATTTGATTTTTATTTAAAATGTGGTACTCTATATAGGATGATAAGAAATATTATTTGGAGGTTATTATGAGCCAGGCAAAAGTTGACAAGAGAAAGTACGAGAAGAAAAACAGAAAGCAGTTAGAGAAGAAGAGAAAAGCAAGATTTGCTGCCAAGTGTATTGTTGCAGCATTGATCATTGGAGCAATCGTTGGTGTTCCGGTGGGTGTTAATATATATAGGAGTATTCCGAAGTTTATCGGTGATTCAACACTCTCAGCATTTGTAGGTGAATATATTGATGATAATCACAGCTCGGAGGTTGATACCGTTAAAGCAATAGAGGCTGCCAGTGCTGCAAAGAAGGAAGAGGAAAGCTCAGAGTCTTCCGAAAGTACTTCTGAGGAGAATGCGTCTGAAGAAACTGCATCAGAAGAAGCTTCGACAGAGGCAGCAGCTTCAGAGGAAGCTTCAGAAGAGGCTTCAACAGAAGCAGCATCAGAGGAAGCATCAACAGAGGCTGCTTCTGAGGAATAATTATATTTACAATCAGTCAACTGATCATTTATAAGGGGTTGTACTGGTTTCGACGGGGATTTAGAAATCATGGAAGCCATTGATGGACCAGGACCATCTAAAAACTTGGAACTAAATATAAACGCAGACGAAAAGTTAGCGTACGCTGCCTAATGGCAGCTGTCTTTTCTTAAGTTTACTCGCGGCTTAGGTTAGGGCATCAAACTAGCGGGGAACTTCAGTATGAAAGCTTTGACATGCTGAAAGATTTATGAAGCTACTAAGGCATACAGCCTGTCGTTTGGCGGTATGCTGAGGGAATGTCTGTAAAGCGACTGTAATGGGAGATGCCATGATGGAAGAGTTTTCGGACGCGGGTTCAATTCCCGCCAGCTCCACTATCATTTTTTGTTGGGATGTCGTGCTATGGGAGAGGATTCACATGTTGTAGACGGTTTTGTGTTCTCAAGTCTTTCTGAGGCACAGACTGCTGCAAAAGAACAAAAGAATATTGATATAATCAGACAGAGAACACCGCTTTCTGATCCGGGAGCGGCGTATGCTTTGTATTGTAAGCTTATTGAGAGAGATATGTTTAAGACCTCGGTAGGCTATGGCTTTTTATATGAGTTGAGGCATTATCTTATTGAAGATTGCGGATATGATGAGTCGGAATTGCCGTCTGTTACCATTGATAATAAGGGTGGCAGCGATATTTTTGCGGATATTAAGAGAGAGGCTTTAGAGGAGAAGATCACCAATCTCAAATTGTCTATCAAACGAATGACAATTGTTATTGTGGCATTACTAGCTATCATTATAGGTATGTTTGTTATTGCTGTGATCAATCCGAATGTTGGTTATATTAATACGGAGAGAAAGGTTCTAAACAAATATTCTGCCTGGGAAGAGGATCTTCAGCTAAGAGAAGAAGAGATCAAACAAAAAGAGAAAAAATATAATACAAATACAGAAGAATAAATCACATTTTTAACATAAATTAGTGATATATTAAGGGGAGCGGGTAATACTGTTCCCCAATTTAAGTTTCAGGCACTATGCGGAGGTACATGATATGAATCAGATTAAGATTTTGGTTGTAGATGATGAAAGCAGAATGAGAAAACTGGTACGTGACTTCCTTGTGAAAAAGGATTACATCGTCTTAGAAGCTGCTGATGGTGAAGAGGCGGTGGATGTATTTTTAGAAAATAAAGAAATAGCATTGATAATTTTGGACGTAATGATGCCGAAAATGGACGGCTGGCAGGTATGCAAAGAGATCAGAGCATTGTCGGATGTTCCGATAATAATGCTTACGGCAAAAAGTGATGAGAGGGATGAGCTTTTAGGCTTTGAACTTGGCGTAGATGAATATATTTCAAAACCGTTCAGTCCAAAGATCTTAACTGCCAGAGTTGAGGCAATACTAAGAAGAACCACTGGTGTAATGTCTGAAGAACTTTTAAAGGCAGGCGATATCGAGATGGATATCTCTGCACATACCGTAAAGGTTAAAGGTAAGAATGTTGAATTGAGCTATAAGGAATTTGAACTGCTCAATTATTTTGTTGTTAATCAGGGAGTTGCATTATCCAGAGAAAAGATTCTTAATAACGTATGGAATTATGATTATTTTGGTGATGCAAGAACAATTGATACGCATGTTAAGAAGCTTAGAAGCAAACTGGGAGATTGCGGAGATTATATAAAGACTATTTGGGGAATGGGCTACAAATTCAATGTTGAAGAGGAATAATAATAAATGATTAGCAGGATCAAACATTCATTGCGTTTTAAGCTTACTTTAATGCTTATGATAATAATGACGCTTACCATATTCGGCTCAATAGGATTAAGTCTTCTAAGCATAAGAACTTATTTTGTAAGTAAGCTTAGAAACCGTATGATCAATATTTATAATGATGTAAATGTTATTTTTAAAAATAATATGGAATCCGACCAGATAAGTGAAGTTTTGTCTAAGATTGTTGCAAGAGGCGATATTACAATACTTGTGCTTGATTCAAAGGATGGTACTGAATATACGAACATTAACGAACAGAGCAGGATGCTTGAGAGTATGCAGGCTTTAGCGGAACTTCTTAACGGTAAGGATGAGAATGATCTTAGCGATCTTTTCAAAACAGGTAATGTCGGTTATTACCAGTTCACCAAGAATTATGATACTACATTGAATAATGATTTCTATGATCTTACAGGTATGCTTGACGATGGAAGTCTAATAGCGCTTCGGTCATCAGGAGCAAGATTAGACGATAATGTCAGGATTACGCTTGCACTGTATTCATATGTCGGAGTTTTTGCGATAATCACCGGATGTCTGGCTATGTTTATAGCGAGCAGCTTCTATGTAAAGCCTATTCATGAAATGGCTGTTGCCGCCAAGAAAATGTCTCGTCTGGATTTTGATACAAAGGTGACTACCAGACATCAGGATGAGATTGGAGAATTAGGGAAAAGCATCAATTCAATGTCTAAAGAATTAGAGTCCACTATATCGGAGTTAAAGACTGCTAACGTAAAACTATCAAAGGATATAGAGAAAAAGAACCAGATAGACGAGATGCGCAAGGAATTCTTGTCACATGTTTCACATGAATTAAAAACTCCGATCGCGCTTATCCAGGGATATGCTGAAGGTCTTAAGGAAAACATTTCCGACGACCCTGAAAGCAAAGACTTCTATTGCGAAGTAATAATGGATGAAGCCGATAAGATGAATACTATGGTTAAAAAGCTTATGGCACTTAACGAGCTTGAATTCGGTGATGACAAGATCAATATGGAGAGATTCAATATTAATGAACTGATACTTAATATCAATAGTTCTTCGGATATCCTGATAAAGCAGAATGACCAGAGCCTATCATTTACTCATGAAGGTCCCTGCTATGTCTGGGGAGATGAATTCATGATCGAAGAGGTATATACCAATTATCTTACCAATGCGATCCATTATGCTCCAAACGGCGGAAGAATAGAGATAAATATTGAAGATAAGGATGATCTTGTTAGGATTAATGTCTTTAATGAAGGTAATCCGATTCCGGTTGAGGAGCTTGAAAAGATATGGATTAAGTTCTATAAGGTGGATAAAGCAAGAACCAGAGAGTATGGCGGAAGCGGTATAGGCTTATCGATTGTAGCCGCAACCATGAAGCTTCACGGAAGAGAATACGGAGCGTATAATAAGGACGACGGAGTAGTGTTCTTTTTTGAACTCGAAAAAGCAAAAGTTGTTGAAGAAACTGTAATTTCATGTTAAAATATAGAAGGTTATATTGTAATTATCATTTTGATTTGAATAGAGGGAAGGTTATGTCAAAGAAATTATTATCTTTGATCCTGTTATTAACGGCAGGGGTTCTGTTAACCGGTTGTAATGATGTGATCGACCTTACCGATACGGAAACAAAGCTTATTGCGGAATATGCAGGCGAGCTGATGTTAAAGTATGACGTATATTTTGTTGATCGTCTCTATGAGGGTGAGAAGATCGAGAAGGAGATGGAGGAGGAAGGTTTGTCAGAGGACGAAGACACATCCGAAACTTCCGAAGAGATCACTGAAGCATCTACCGAGGCGACTACAGAAGCTTCTACTGAGGATGCAAATAAAGGCAAAGCACTCAATAATCAGATTGATGATACAGGTGTTGATGATGGCAATGTTATCGGGGATGGAAGTGATAATACCGGTAATGAGAGTAATATTACCGTAGGAACGGAAAGTGATATTGCAAAGATCATTGGTCTTAATGGTATTTCGATAACATATAAGGATTATCTGATCACGGATCATTATCCTGCAACAGATGCAGATGGGCAATTTATTTATTTAGATGCAACACCGGGATATCAGTTACTGGTTTTAAGATTTGATGTTAAGAATATTACAGCGGATACAGTCAAATTCACAATGCTTGATGAAGCTGTTGATTACACAATTGTATGTAATAATAAGAATGCTGCTAATCCTATGCTTACGATATTACTTAATGATCTAGGGACTATGGAGGCTGTACTTTCACCTGAAGAGAATCAGGAAGGGGTCCTGATATTCCAGATTTCTGATGATATGCAGAGCAAGCTTCAGAATATGGATCTTAAGGTACAATATAATAACGCTGAAAATGTTATTAAGATATTATAATTAAGGGGGTTCTTGCTTTATGGACACAAATATTTTATTGGAAAGTGGTACTAATGAATTGGAAATACTCGAATTTACCATTTGCGGCAATCATTATGGAATTAATGTAGCTAAGGTAAGAGAGATTCTTTCCATGACGGATATTACTCCGATTCCCAATTCACATCCTTGTATTGAAGGTATTTTCATGCCAAGAGATACAATTATCACGGTAATCAATCTTGTAAGAGCGTTAGGCTTTGAGGAGACCGGTGAGAAAGGTAAGATGCTCATTATTACCAATTTCAATAATTTGAATATAGCTTTTGAGGTTGATCAGGTTCTTGGTATCCATCGTGTTTCATGGACAGATATTGTTAAACCTGATAATACTGTTAATGCTCCGGGAGTGGGAATTGCTACAGGTATCATAAAGAAGACTGATAATCTTATTATAGTTCTTGATTTTGAGAGGATCGTTGAGGAGATCTGTCCTGAGACAAGTCTTAAGATGTCAGATATTGCTAAGCTTGGAGAGAGAGAGCGTAATAATGCACCATTATTATTTGCAGAGGATTCACCTATGCTTTCTAAGCTTGTTACAGATGCTCTTACAACTGCGGGATATACTAATCTTACAGTTTGTATGAATGGAGAGGAATTATGGGATAAGCTTCTTGAACTTAAGAAGAATAATGGAGTTGACTATGGTGTCAAATGTGTGATCACTGATATTGAGATGCCTCAGATGGATGGACATAGATTGATCCGTCTTATAAGAAATGATGATGCTCTTTCACATCTTCCTATTGTTATCTTTTCATCACTTATCAATGATGAGATGAAACGTAAAGGTGAGAAATTAGGAGCAGATGCACAGATATCAAAGCCTGAGATCGGACAGCTTGTTCATGTGATAGATGATCTTATTGTAAACGGAAGAAAGCCGGAAGATGAAGAGATCT
>OMSZ01000288.1 GCA_900313855.1 uncultured Eubacteriales bacterium | reverse complement strand
GCTTGTACCCCGACTGAGTATAGTTTGACATAACCCCCACCTACACCTAAGCTTAGAGGTGGGGGATTTCTCCGACTGAGTTAAAACAATTATCTGTAGCTTACCTTTGTTGCAGTCACAGGATACTCTGATATACTGTTATTTCTTTTTTGATATATTCTTCCTGAATTGGCATCTACAAAGAATTCGCCAAATTCATCACCCTTTTCATTCTTGCTTGTGTCATACAGATAGAAGTGATATCCCTTAGAACCCTCCTGATAGTCATTGAGCTTCTTATCCTCATTTCTAAGCTCGAAACGGGCATCTGAATGATACGAACTCATGGTATCTAAGAAGTAATCGTGGGCATCGCTATAATTATCAAAGCCTCCGTTGCCAAGCAGATCATCTGTGGCATTTCCGATTCCCTCTGCTATGTCCTTTGTTCCGTCAACAACGTCTTTTGCTGCATCCTTTGTGCCGTCTGCAACATCTCTTGCGGCATCAGAAACATTTTCAGAGAGATTGTTTTTGTCGGTGTTGTTATTACCGCTGGTTGATTGACTTGCGCTTTTTCCGCATCCTGTAAGTGATAGAGCGAAAATGGTGCATAATAATGTCAGTGTAAGATAATGTTTGATCTTCATTATATTTTTCTCCTTTTCACACAAAATATTATTATATGGTACTGTAAACAGCAATGATGCTGCAATTGCATCAAATATATTGTGTGCACAGGAGCATTTTTTTATTCTTAGATATAAATACTTAATTTGATCCGACAATTATTGATCTTTTGAGAACTGTCTTCCTGTATGGTCTAGATAATAGTCGGAGGTGTAAATGAGATCTGATAAAGGCACAAAACGGTAGCCCATGTTTTCTAAATTGGTTAACATAATATCAAGAGCGTCTTTAGTATAAATGGTACCATTATGAAGAAGAATAATGCTTCCGTTAGTCAGATTTTTATTTTGACATACCTGCTTAACTATTGAGTCAACACCGTAATCCTTCCAGTCTAAGCTGTCTACTGATTGATTGATGGCAGAGTATCCCATCATATGAGCTACATCTACTACAGTTTCATTCCAATCACTGTAAGGAGCACGGAATAATTTCATGTCGATACCTGTGATATCATATACGGCATTGTGGCAGCCTGTAATTTCTGAAGCGATTTCTTCCTTTGACAGAGCCGGCAGATGCTTGTGATTATCACCGTGATTACCAAGCTCGTGTCCGTCCTCATTTATTGCTCTTATCGCGTCAGGATTCTTTCTCGCAAAATCACCGGTAACGAAAAATACCGCTTTGGCATGGTGTTTTTTTAGTATAGCCAGAATATCGTCAAGATCCTCGGTTCCCCACGCGCTGTCAAACGTAAGAGCAAGCAGCGGCTCGTTAGTTTCTACTGAATATATTGGGAGTTCTTTGTCTGACAAATGGGAGACCATCATTGCGCCGTTAACGGAATAATTGTGCTTGATACCGTACAGAAAAACAAGCAGCAGAAGAGCAAGAGTTATATATTTCATATAATTGATAGAATCGGCTGCGGGCATATTGTTATCCCCAACATCTTTGTATAAATTATATGAAAAACTGAGCAAAGTTATGACCGTGCTCGCACGAGTCATAATTTTTAATATAGTTACTATTCACAGTCGATATCAGTTAGAATCGGTGCTTCAATGTGCTTGCACGATTGAACACAGATTATAGCTGATATCGTTACTGTGAAACAGGAACTCCGCATACAGCCACGGACAATAGCAACGAAGTTGCGACAGATGCTTTAGCAGATGATTCGTGGCTTGTAAATGTGGAGTTCTGTGAATAGTAACTATATATGATACACGGTAAGGTTTTTTTGTAGTCATTAACAGCAAAATATGTTATTATTGACTGGAAATGATACTTTGTTTTTTTTCGCATAATTGGAAAACAAAGCAATAGAACGAGGGTGGATGATATGGATCGTATTTGGAATGCGCTTAGATATGGAGACAGCGAAACCAGAAAATGTATAGGTAGTGTAATATTTTTTATAGTACTTGGAATTGTTCTTATTGTTATCGCGGGACTTACGGGTAAGATCGGTATTTTTATTGTAGGTATGCTCTGCGGAGTTATAGCACTTATAATTTCACAGACCTTTACTCTTGTAGAGGATGATTTTGTCGCAGAGGTGGGCAAAGAGGGACAAAAGGATAGTGTCTCATCTTTTTCTGTCAAGAAGCTTAACGGAGTTTCTTCTTCAAATCAGAATAAAAATGATACAAAGAAAGAGGAAAAGTCAAAGAAGGAAGCCTTAGATGATAAAAAGGATAAGAAGAAGGATAAAGACGAGATAAAGGACAATGAATACAAGGATGCTGACAGGTTTGCAAGCTATAACGAGCAGGTGCTTAAAAAGGTTAAGAGAAAGTACCATGTCAAGAAGGATCACAGACCTGTTATGATAGATATGTCGAAGACGTATGGCATAAAGGAGTGTCCGGCATTTATCTGGCGTGTCCACAGTAAAGTCTTTATTCTGCTGTTAGAGAAGGAGCCGAGAAAAATATGTATTTCACGGGAAATGATACATAATGTGGGATACAGACCGGGGGTTAAGGCAGACAGGTCAAAGGAGTATGTGGCGTTCCACAAGGAGAATCTTATCACAAATGTATTTTCAGGTTACCTTCCGGACTATTATTCCTCAAAGGTGAAAAATGATCCGTTAAAGGTTAAGAATCTCTATACGATATATCCGGATATCTGTATAACCAACAGAAGTATTTCACAGGTCATGGATCTTTTGTATCTCAACTTTATGCCGGAGGATAAGATTACAGCTTCCGATAAGTTGAACGGTTATTTCAAGCGGATCTATGCGGCTAATATAATGTATAAGGACAGGGCGTACAGCATTACGGAGTACAAGGATGCCGTTGAGAAGGTATTAGGTGAGATGACATATGCGGAAATGTCAGAAAAAGAATACAGCACTACACTTGCCAATCTTGTAAAGGGACATATGATATCACAGGAGTATGCGGATTATTATCTTGAAAGAAGAAAGTAGTCAGATGATATAAAAGGTTATGATAAGCTTTCAATCTTGCAAGCACGTTGACACGCTTATAAGAACCTGTATTGACTATTAATAATAACATCAAAAGGACAAAATGGACATAAAATTGATATATTGTTTGTCGCTTTGATAATATAATGGTTTCATCAGAAATAAAGTGCTTGTTGTTACAGAAATTAATGATTTGGAACGGAGGTTATTATGAGAAGGAATGTGAAAAGAGTATCATCAGTTATCATCGCGGTTATGATGGCTGCAAGTCTTGCTGCATGCGGCGGAGCAAAGACAGACAACGCTGAATCAACTGAGGCAGCTAATGAGCAGGCAGAGGAGGCATTGCCTACAGATGTTTCCGAGGATGCGGTTGAGGTACCTGAGGGCTATCACCTTGTATGGCATGATGAGTTTAACGGTACAAAGCTTAATGAGGATGACTGGAATCGTGAAGAGCATGAGGTAGGATGGGTTAATAACGAGCTTCAGGAATATATCCCAAGCGATGAATATGCATTTGTCAAAGACGGCGAGCTTGTTATCCAGCCGGTTAAGAAGGAAGAGGACGGCAAGGTTTCTTATGTTTCAGGACGTGTTAATACACAGAATAAGCACGATGTAAAATATGGCTGGTTTGAGGCGCGTATCAAGGTTCCTCAGGGCAAGGGCTTCCTTCCTGCTTTCTGGATGATGCCACAGGATGAGGAATACTACGGACAGTGGCCAAAGTGTGGTGAGATAGATATCATGGAGGTATTAGGCGATAATATCACAATGAATTACGGAACACTTCACTATGGTGAACCACACAAGCAGAATCAGGGAACATATACACTTGCGAACGGTGATTTCGCTAATGAATATCACACCTTTGCTGTTGAATATGAGCCGGGTATTATCAGATGGTTTGTTGATGGTGAGCAGTATTATGAAACAAGTGACTGGTTTACTGCTGTAAGCGGCGAGGAAGAAAAGCCGTATCCTGCACCATTTAACCAGGCATTCCATGTTATCCTTAATGTTGCAGTCGGCGGAGACTGGCCGGGTTCACCTGATGATTCTACTGTATTTGATGACAGAGCTGCAATGAAGGTTGATTATGTACGTATCTTCCAGAAGGACAGCTATGATGAGAATGTTAAAAAACCTGAAGTGAAATTAGAGATGCGCGAAGCTGATGAGACAGGTAACTTTGTATATAATTCTGATTTTTCAGATGCAGAGGATCTTACAGATGATGAGAATTGGAAATTCCTTCAGTTAAATGGCGGTAAGGGTTCTGCAGAGATCAAGGATAATGAGATCGTTATTGCAACAGAGGATTTCGGAACAGAGGAGTATTCAATCCAGCTTGTTCAGCCTAAGATGCCTATGGAACAGGGTAAGAAATATAAGTTCACATTCGAGGCTTATGCTGAGGAAGACAGACAGATGAAGGCTGCAATAACTGCTCCTGATGAGAACTGGATCAGATATTTTGATGATACGCCGGTTGACTTAACCTCTGACTGGCAGACATTTGAATTCGAGCTTGAGATGACAGAGAAGAGCGATGACAACGGAAGAGTTGAGTTTAACATGGGTAACCAGGGTTCGACAGGTACGATCCATATCAGAAACGTAAGACTTGAGGTTGTAGAATAAGAACAGCTGTGATAAGAAAAGTTTCGTTTATATAAAGGTGCTTTGATATGCATCAGATATAGAATTTGAAATTTTTTGAAAATAGTACTTGATTTTTCAAGTGAATTGGTTTATATTATCTTTTGTTGAAGCAAATATTGATATTAAGAACAAGGGTGTTCTCGTCGGGAGAATACCCTTTCTTCATATCGTAGGATTACCGTTATGATAATATGGTATTGCTTTGACGGGGAGGCTTAAGTTCCTAAGAAGGGAGTAAGAGTTATGAGTGAAAAAGTTAATGTTACGGAAATTTTTGGTGAGAACGTGTTCAATGATGCTGCTATGAGAGAGAGACTTCCGAAGGCTATTTATAAAGAGCTTAAGAAGACTATTGAGCTTGGCAAAGAGCTTAATCCGGTTATAGCTGATACGGTAGCCAATGCGATGAGAGACTGGGCAATCGAGAAGGGTGCAACCCATTATACACACTGGTTCCAGCCTATGACAGGAATTACTGCAGAGAAGCATGATTCATTTATCAATCCTACAGATGATGGTAAGGTTATGATGGACTTCTCCGGCAAGGAGCTTATTAAGGGAGAGCCTGATGCTTCATCATTCCCGTCAGGAGGACTTCGTGCTACTAACGAGGCAAGAGGATATACAGCATGGGATTGTACATCGCCGGCATTTGTTAAGGAGTCACCGGACGGAAGCACGATACTTTGCATTCCTACAGCATTTTCTTCATATACAGGTGAGGCGCTTGATAAGAAGATCCCTCTTCTTCGTTCAATGGAGGCGGTCAATACTCAGGCACTTAGAATACTTAGACTTTTTGGTAATACAACCTCGACAAAGGTTACTACCTCAGTAGGACCTGAGCAGGAGTATTTCCTTGTTGATAAGAAGGATTATGATAAGAGAAAGGACCTTATCCTTACAGGACGTACACTTTTTGGTGCTATGCCTCCTAAGGGTCAGGAGCTTGACGATCACTATTTCGGAACTGTAAGAGAGAGAGTTCTCTCATACATGAACGATCTCAATATTGAGCTTTGGAAGCTCGGTATTTCCGCTAAGACACAGCATAATGAGGTCGCTCCTTGTCAGCATGAGTTAGCTCCTATATACGGAACTACCAATGTTGGAACAGATCACAATCAGCTTGTTATGGAGACGATGAAGAGAGTTGCTGAACGTCACAATTTCGCTTGTCTTTTGCATGAGAAGCCTTTTGCGGGTGTTAACGGTTCAGGTAAGCATAACAACTGGTCAATGGGAACAGATGACGGAATCAATCTGTTAGATCCGGGTAAAACTCCTCATGAGAACGTTCAGTTCCTTTTGATACTTACTGCTATTCTTAAGGCTGTTGATGAGCATGCGGATCTGCTTAGACTTTCTGCTTCATCACCAGGAAATGACCACAGATTAGGTGCTAACGAGGCTCCTCCGGCAATTATTTCCGTATTCTTAGGTGAGCAGTTAGATGACGTATTAAAGCAGTTAGATACAACAGGTGAGGCTACAAGCTCTATCCAGGGTAAGACATATGAATCAGGTGTTTCCACACTTCCTTCATTCTTGCAGGATGCAACAGACAGAAACCGTACATCACCATTTGCATTTACAGGTAACAAGTTCGAGTTCCGTATGGTTGGTTCAACACAGTCTATCGCAACTCCTAATATTATACTTAACACGATAGTTGCAGATTCACTTTGCCAGATAGCAGATGAGCTTGAGAAGGCCGATGATTTTGATATGGCAGTACATGACAAGATCAAAGAGCTTATTGCAAAGCATAAGAGAATCATCTTTAACGGTGACGGATATTCTGATGAATGGGTTAAAGAGGCAGAAAGACGTGGTCTTCCTAATATCAAGTGCATGGTTGATGCTGTGGCTGCATACAAGAAGGAAGAGAATATTGCATTGTTTGAGAAGTTCAATGTCTTAAGCCGAGCAGAGCTTGAATCGCGTGCGGAGATCTATTATGAGAACTACGCTAAACAGATCAATATCGAGGCAAAGACTATGCTTGATATGGCGAAGAAACAGATAATTCCTGCAGTTATGAAATATTCTGCAGATACAGCAGCCGGTGTTAATGAGCTTAAGTCGATCGGAATCGATACTTCTGTTCAGGAGGAGATCCTTACGGATATATCTACGGAGCTTAAAGCATTGACTAACGCAACCGAGAAATTAGCAGAGCTTGATGAGAAGGCTTTGGCGTTAGAGTATGATATGGATAAGGCAGCTCATTGCTTCCGCGAGGAGGTGTTCCCTGCAATGAGTGAAGTCAGAACTCCAGCAGATAAGCTTGAAGGCCTTGTAGGTAAAGAATACTGGCCATTCCCTCAGTATGAGGATATTCTGTTCTATGTATAGAATGAGCTTAAGGGTCAAGGCACATAAGAAGTATATAGCTTAATATACATGTGTAATATTGGTGCGGTTATGTAAATGACCGCACCATTTTTTATTTTTAAGGCAAAATATAATTTAATTTTGAAAAAAATGATAATTTGTGAAATTTGCCCTATATTTGTTGGAAATATTGTGATATAATTATAAAACACATTTACATTAGGAGTAATGCAGATATGAAGATAGATAGAAAAGAAATAACCAAATATTTTCTTATGTTTGTTGGGATATTCTTTGTTCTGGCAGTTAATTTTTATGTGCTTTTTGTAAATGTCAGAACTAATGCGATAATCGGTAAGGAACAGGAGATATATAAGGCGGCTACGGAGTATAACTATTTTTTTGTTGAGAGTGTAGATGCCATAAAGCTTTCTTCTGAAAAGATTGAGGCTATGCTTATTGCAAAGAGACCGTTAGATGAGATCTTGTCATATCTTGAGAAGGAATCTTCGGCATACAGCAAATCGATCAATGATAATTTCACCGGTTTCTACGGAGTATTTAACGGCAAATATCTTGATGGCGTGGGATGGGTTCCTGATGATGATTATGACCCGTATGAACGTCCATGGTATATTGCAGCGGCTGAAGCAGAAGGTGATCCGACTTTTGTTACACCATATGTCGATAGCCAGACAGGTACTGTTATGATGTCCGTAAGCAGAATGCTAAGCGACAACGACAGTGTGGTTTCCATGGATGTGAGTCTTAGCGGTGTTCAGAAGCGGTTAGAGGAGAATACCATTGATCATGAGTGGAAATGCGGTATGATATTAGATTCCGAGGGTATAGTTGTAGCTCATTCGGATGTTGATGAATTGGGCAAGGACTATAAGAAGGAGAAGGATAGTATCGGAGCAGTTGCATTTGAAAGTATGCGCAATATCAAGGGCAATAACTGTTCGTTTAAGTATAAAGGCATGAATTATCTGGCGTTTATTTCAGAGATGAATGATGACTGGAAGGCGGTATCTGTAATCAGATCAAGGCAGATATTAGGTTCCATGACGAAAATTCTTTTGATCTTTTTATTAACACTTGTAGCTATTTTTTCTATAATAATAATAGTTTTGATAAAGATAAGAAACAGGCAGCAGCTTGCATTTGAGACAGACAATCAGTTGAATGCTTTAGCAAACATTTACAGTTTCATATATCTTATTAATATGGAGGATGATTCATTCTTTGAAATGGCTGACAGTTCAAGAGAAATTAAGCAGCTCGTAGGTGACAGCAATAAGGATGCGCAATATACTTTAAGGTCAGTTATGGATACTATTACCGATGTGAGATATAAGAAGACAATATTTGATTTTATTAATTTTTCTACTCTGGTTGAAAGACTTGAGGATAAGGTTTCTATTACAAGGGATTTTGTAACTAATTCAAATCAGAGGTGCAGGGCGCGTTTCGTTCCGGTGGAATGGAATGAGGATGGCACATTGAAGTTTGTTATATGGCTGGTTGAAATTGTTGAGGATAGGAGATAGTTTGTCTATGAAGATTAAGAACTGGGTTTGGTTTTTAATTATATTATTTGTGATGTTCCTTGTGTCAAATGCGGCTTTTTTCCTGATGAAGGAGTATGGCGATGAGGAAAGCAAGAAGAACGATATTATTCTGGCTGAACGCATTTATGACGGTATAAGATCTGAGATAGACGGGCCGATACTTATTGCACGTTCGATGGCAAAGGATTCTTTTTTGTATGATTTCCTTAATGATGAGAGCAGTCATTCAGATGAATTAAACAATGAGCAGATGAAGAAATTCCTTGAAGGGATCAAGGATGCTGCGGATTGTAATACAATCTTTGTCGTTTCTGACAAGAGTAAAAAGTATTATACCGATAAGGGTCTTAATAAGGTGATCAATCCGGATGGTGATTCGCATGATGTCTGGTATAATGTTTTTAAGGATAAAGCTGAGGACTATACCGTTGATGTTGACAGAGATGAGGCTAATAATGACAAAATGACCGTATTTATCAACTATAAGATTGTTGATACTGACGGAACTGTTCTTGGTGTATGCGGTGTT
>OMSZ01000194.1 GCA_900313855.1 uncultured Eubacteriales bacterium | reverse complement strand
TTTGAATTCATCAACGATATCTGTATTCGTTATTCCCTCATCGACATTGCCGAGCTTGAAATCCAAAAGACCGACAAACTGATGACAGGGATACAGATCTCCCCATGGAGTGACCGCAAGATATTCAGTTCCCGAACCGCATCCGGAAAGCCTCTTATAAAGACACGGACCACCCGACAGATCTATCATAAAATGAAAGAAATTAAAACCGTTTCCTTCACGTTCTCTCTTAACCATCTCTTTAGCAAGATTATCGTATTCCTCACAAAGTTTAGGCACATCCTCCGGTGTTATCGCATAATCCTTATCCGGTCCTGCTACTACCGGCTCAGCCGAAATCTGCTTAAAGCCCATGTCGGCAAGATGAAGAACATCCTTTGAGAAATCAAGATTATGATGCGTAAATGTTCCTCTGACGTAATAATTGGTCTGATTCCTAAGCTTGGCCATTTTCTTAAATTTATCTATAATAAGGTCATAGCTTCCCTTGCCGTTCCTTGTAGGTCTCATGGCATCATGTACTTCTTTTCTTCCATCAATGGAAAGAACCACATTGGCCATCTCCTTATTGGCAAATTCCATAACCTCATCATCCAACAAAACCCCATTAGTGGTAAGGGTGAAACGGAATTTCTTATTATGCTCTTTCTCCTGCGATCTGCCGTAAGCTACAAGATCCTTGACAACCTGGAAATTCATTAATGGCTCACCGCCAAAGAAATCCACCTCAAGATTGACTCTGTTACCGGAATTCGCGATCAGGAAATCAAGCGCCTTCTTACCGACTTCATAGCTCATAAGCGACCTGTCACCGTGATATTCGCCCTCGCCAGCAAAGCAGTATTTGCAAGCAAGATTACAGTCATGCGCAATGTGCAGACACAAAGCCTTAACCACCGTCTTACGCTTCTTAAAATCAACGATGGCATCCTTATACACATCCTCGGTAAAAAGCTGTCCGGCATCCGCTAATTCCTTAATCTCCTCACAGGCCTCTATAATATCATCCTTTGAATATTGCGGCAGCTTGTCCGCTATCTCTTCCGGCGTATTATCCTGATACAGCGCGATCACATCATATACAAGATCATCCACAACATGCACAGATCCGCTGCACACATCGAGCACAATATTGTATCCGTTATTCTTATACTGATGTATCACTTTATATACCTCTTAAATTAATAAATGCTCATGCAATTAAGCACAACGAATGAGCCGCCGCGCCGCTTCTTAAAAAAACAGAAAAACCCGCAGTGCAACAGCTCCTATAAGCATCCGAAAAAATGCTGTTATTTATTCTCACAAGTCTGATTACCAACAGTACAAGATGTCTTACATGCAGACTGGCATGATGTCTGGCACTCACCGCATCCGCCTTTTTCCATGGTATTCTTCAATGTCTTGTCAGTTAAAGTCTTAATATGCTTCATCGTATCTTCCTCTCATTCTATAGATTGTAGTCATTCATAGCTTAATAACCCGGGCACAAGCATGCCCTGATCATCAATAATATGAACGTTCCCAAGTGATACCGCACCCGTCAAAAAGGCATAATACCACAAATATTTTATAAGTATAACACATGGTTTTTACGAGGTCAACGCAAAATTACTTATGTTGAAAGATTTTTATACCATATACTCATTAAGTCCTGCCGCATATTACAGACTTAACTCTATAGCAGCAACCACTTAACTTAGCATCCCGCCAAGAAGTCCCCCTCCTACGCAGAGAAACGCTGTCGTTATATTAGCTGTATTAGGAATGCTGAAGGTATGGGAGATCAATACTGCAGCCAATGTTATTATACCAATATACAGGATACCAAGCAGCAGGTCCCACAAAAATTTCTGCTCCTTAACTTTTTTACCAACAACAAATGCGCCGAGAAACGTAACCGCAACATATATGGCTATTATCGCAAGATCCGTTACGGATTCAGGAACCTTAAGCTTATACACAGCAAGAGCCAATGCCGCAAGCAGCAGTCCTGTCACAGCATACGAAATTATAAGTCCCCTGATAACAACTCCTATTTTCTTACCTATACTCATACTACACTCCTGATACTCCAATAATTATATTGCAATATATGAATATATCATGCCTTTTATGTCCACAAAATGTATACGTAAGCCAAAGTTTCCTAATAAATGAAAAAGTCCATGTGACATTGAATAACATCACATGGACTTATATTAATCTTCATGATCCGCCCCACCTTATGCTTTACCTGGAGGAGAGGACATCATCATCTGATATATGTTTTTCCTTAAAATATCACAGAAAAACTGCTTTTGATCAAAGCTTAGGACCTGCTGCAACAAGTGCCTTACCTGCATCGTTAGTCTCATACTTCTTGAAGTTCTTGATGAATCTTCCAGCAAGATCCTTTGCCTTCTCTTCCCACTCTGAAGCGTCAGCGTATGTATCTCTAGGATCAAGAATCTCTGTGCTTACTCCAGGAAGCTCTGTAGGAACCTCGAAGTCGAAGTAAGGAATCTTCTTAGTAGGAGCATTCTTGATGTCGCCATTAAGGATTGCATCAATGATTCCACGGGTATCAGGAATTGAGATACGCTTTCCTGTTCCGTTCCATCCTGTATTAACAAGATAAGCCTTAGCTCCGCTCTTCTGCATCTTCTTAACAAGCTCCTCACCGTACTTTGTAGGATGAAGCTCTAAGAATGCCTGACCGAAGCATGCTGAGAATGTAGGTGTAGGCTCTGTAATTCCACGCTCTGTACCTGCAAGCTTTGCTGTAAATCCTGAAAGGAAGTAGTACTGTGTCTGCTCAGGTGTAAGGATTGATACAGGAGGAAGTAC
>OMSZ01000287.1 GCA_900313855.1 uncultured Eubacteriales bacterium | reverse complement strand
TACACCAGTAGGTCCACCAAAAACATATGCATTCTTGCCGAAACCCGAATATTTGATACCGGCAGTATCAAATTTGAATTCCGTGTCACCCTCTACGCTGCCGATCGCAATATTATCATCTCCGCGTATATCCATGACTGCACTCATATCGCTCAGATCAACAAACGCCCTACGACCTTCTATCGTACCTAACATAGACATTTTCTTAGCTGTGCCGGTGCATCTGAAAAGCGATCTCCATATCTTAATGTCCGTATTGTCATAAATACTGCCTACCAATACGCCTCTGAACATGGAACCATTTAATGTCATATCGCAATCATGAATCTCTATTTTGTCATCACCCTTAATAGAACCTATGCAGACTCCTTCATCAACATTTACACTAATATTGTACTTGCCCTTATTAATCCTTATTAAACCGCCTTCACCGGAGCCAATGCCAATTCCGGTCATTCCGCTTGCTTCTATTCTTATCTCTCCATCCTGATAGAATTCCAAAGCTCCATGCCTGCTTTTCTCGTCATTACCAATACCGTAATTCTCTGATCCCGTCAGTTTTAATAGTATATCTCCATCACCCTCGACCAACAGCTTTGACGTTTCCGGAACCTTGATCCCGCCACCGTCCAAAACATTCTCACCAATGAGCTTTAATGTAAGACTGCAGTTATCCGCCATTCTGATACACGGTCTGCCCTTTTTATTAGAAAGTGTCACATTTTCAAATGTTACTCTGCCATCATAGCCCTCATAGATCTCGATATGAATTCCGGACTTTATACCGGGTGTTCCCACTATGGTTATATCCCTGTATGTAGCATTTTTCTCACCCAGAACAATATTAGTCTTGCCCTCCTTCATAAGGCTGGTGATAGTGATGCGGCTTGATTTGCCGGCAATATAAGACTCGTCTATGCTGCCGTCTGATTTATCGCGGTGATACCTGCTGATCTCCATCTTAACTTTACTGTCAACAGAATCCAATATATTTTCGTTAGGCCTTGCCACATAGAAGCCCTGGATAAGATCTGCTCCAAGCTTGATCACCATCGCAAGCTCTTCTGTAGTCTCAACACCCTCTGCAAGCGCCATTATTCCATTATCATGACAGAACTCTATCGCTTCGCGCACAAAATGCTGCTTCTGCGAACTGTTTTCAATACCGGTTAAAAGCGCACGGTCAATCTTGACATAATCAGGCATATACCTTAACAGATTATTGACATTAGAATAACCCGTACCGTAATCATCAACCGCAAGTTCAACTCCAAGTCTTTCAAATTCTCTCTTAAGCGTATCCAGATCATCATCCTTAAGCTCTGACTGCTCAGTCAATTCCACCACTATTTTATCACTAAGCCGCGCCATCATCGCTTCAATTTTTAACGAATCATCTTCATCTAATCTGCTGCCCGGAATACTGTTAATAAACACCTTGCGACCTTCGAATATTTTACTGTTATCTTTAACAATCTTCAATACATTAGAGAATGTCGCCTTCTCAATATCCTCAAGCCTGTTAAGCATCTGCGCATATTTGATTATTGAAAGCGGAGAAATCTTCATCCCCGAACCCGAACGCATCAAAGCCTCATAGGAATATATTTCACCATCAATAGAATTAACGATCGGCTGAAAATGATATACAAAGAGATTATTATCAAGAATGTTCTCAACCTCTTTTAACTCCTTAAGCTCATCCTCGGAAAGCCTTGCCGCATTATAGCCGCCCTCATTATCATAAATAGACGAAAACTTATCCGTTTCCATCTTGAATTTGACATTTTCCAACGACTGAAGAATATAACTCCTTCGCATACATTCAAGACCTCTTCCTACGGAATTGATCCATAACCTGTAGATATCATCATAAGCTCTCGGCTTGCTGCCATAGCTTAAAATCGCATATCCGAAAGCCTTATCTTCAAAGAATACGGGCGTGAAATAATACCCCATCGGCTCCTTTGCATCATCATATCCCGGCAGAAGTCCATTTCTTTCAAACATCTCATCCATACTAATCTTACCCGCGTGTATCCCATCATTATAAAATGAAATAGCATTGAGCATCCGTTCGGTATATCCGTTTGAAAGAGGCTCCTTCTCATATAATTTCTCCGGTGTCAGCCATTCCTCATTGAGACATAAGCTGAAAGCTTCAACCTCCTTAAGGTGATGAATATTATTGTAGATGACCTCAAGAAGATCCTCTAAATTAGTGGATACCAGCATATCCTCAAACATGTAATTATGTATAGAATAGTAACCATCATCAGAAGTGTCTGTAGTCCAGCACTCTCTCTTATTACCTGTGATAAAAGAAGAGTTATCCTCACAGCCACAGCTCTCTCCTATAAACAGCTCCGTCTCATATTCAGGAGACGCTATCTCCTCATCATTAAGCATTTTCAAAACACAATCTACTGCATAGGTACCGTAGTATTCTGAGGGGATAAATGAAGATGTTAAGGTTTTGGGACTATTCTGACCTTCCTCCGAGCTTCCGTAACCGGTAATGGCCAAATCCTCAGGTATCCTGATACCGTTCCTATCCATCTCCTCCGCAAGACCAATAGCCATACAATCGTTTGCGCAGGCTACAACCTCGGGAAGATTATCCCTGTCACGGAGCAAAGTCTCAGCGCATCCCACTCCACTTGTATACCAGAAATCCCCATAGAAAACCCTGTCCTCATTAACAGTTATTCCATGATCCTTCATGGCATCTCTATATGCATCTAATCTTCTCTGCGAATGAACATGATTTCTTCTACCCGTCAGAAAAGCAATATCCTTATATCCATGATGTTCTATAAGATGTGAAATGGTCTTATAAACTGCATAATAGCCATCCGTCCAGAAGCTTTGATAATATTTGCTGTCTGTATCAACGCAGATAACAGGACCATCAAAATTGTTATGAATAGTCTCTTCTAATCTCTCCTCAACGCCCGGAGTCTGAATAATATCGGACATTAAAATAACCGCATCAAAAAGGTCATAGTTAATTAGATTGTAGATATTAGAATCTCCAACCTCACGTTCTTTAGTATTCTGATACTTGATATACATAGAAAACGCATAAACATCATAGCCTGCTTCAAAGGCGCGTTTCATCACACCCTCCATGAAACTGCTCTGATATGCTTCTTCAGCCTGACCTAACAATACGGCTATCTTTTTCTTCCCCATCAAATTAACCCCGTTCTTCTTCTATCTTATCGAACATTTTCCATAGTCTGTGCGAACACGTATATGCCACAAAAGAAGATAAAAACACAAACCACAGATACCATGTATAAACAAACAATGTCGGTCTCAAATAATACATAATAACCGGTATTACCCACAAGAAGTATACCGTTGCCCAGGTTCCCAAATGCAGAAATGATGCTATAAGTGAATTCTTGATCATATTAAGATTAGTATTCTCATATCTTGCAATCATCGGAAACAACAAAGGTAACACGAAAGACAGTACCAGCATCTCAAGTCCTAATGCCATAACAAGAAAATCCGCTTTGCTTGAATCATTATTAAGAACCACCTGAAACTGCTTGTACATCAATATAATTATAACCAGAATAACAGCCCACAGCTGTGTCGACTGCTTAAAATTCTTCTTAAATGCATCAAAATAACCCTTCTTGATAGGTACATCCTCATTCCTCACCATTTTCAAAGTTATAGTATACATTGCCGTAAATGATGCCCCCACCGTAACAACCGGTAAAGATGTCAGCGTAAAAAATACATTGAGCAGGAACAGATCTCCAAACTTCTCGCAGACCCTGAAAAACCTCTCCTTTGGTGTAAGCGGTCTCCTAAGCTCACCCTTATGCTCCTCATCAATCTGGGAAAAGTCCATGAACTTTTCTTCTTCAGAAGGTTTATTGGAGATCTTCCCATCATTGATATTCTTCTTAAAATTACTATTGCTTTTATGAATATTACTATTCTTTGTGTTATTACTGCTTTTATTTGTATTACTATTCTTTATGTTATTATTGTTCTTTTGGGTATGACTATTCTTTGCGCTGTTATCGTTCTTGTTGGTATTACTATTCTTTGCGTTGTTATCGTTCTTTTTGGTATCGCTATTCTTTGCGCTGTTATCGTTTTTGTTGGTATCGCTATTCTTTGCGCTGTTATTGTTCTTTTTGGTATTACTATTCTTTGCGTTACTATTACTCTTTTTGGTACTATTATTCTTCTTTGTATTATTAGAACTCTTCTTAGCCATATAAAATTGCCAAATCCTTTGCGTATATTTCTTCACGTCACCTTATGGTATATATTAGATATTATAATATTTCTGCCCACCAAAAATATTATAACAATATAATGCCAAAACGAAGGCACTTCTTTAGTAATTTTATCAAAAAACTGGTCTATTTACAAGAAAAATGAGTTATTTTTGCAAATCTGGGTTTGTAGAGCTGGTGTTTGACGGACGCACAGGTTAAACGGTATGCCGATATCTTACTTCCGCTGTCCGTATATAAGAGTTTGTAAGTATTCAGGGATGTTTTTCTTAGTGTTCGCGGCAAGTCTCAAAGTTGACATCCTGTCTCCATTGAGACTGCCGGACATC
>OMSZ01000285.1 GCA_900313855.1 uncultured Eubacteriales bacterium | reverse complement strand
TCCGATTCCTCCTAAGATGTCCATCATCTGCTTGTAAATCTTGTCTACGCCCTGTTCAAATGCTCTTTCTTTATCCTCATCAGGAATTGCCTGCAATGCTCTCTCAAAATTATCTACAACGGGAAGAAGCTTCTCTAATACATCCTTTGCACCTACGTCATACATGTGCTTAGATTCCTTCTCGTTACGATTCCTTGCATTCTCAAATTCTGCAAGAAGTCTCTTGTATCTGTCATTGGCTTCCTCAACAAGCTCTTTCTGTTTCTCGATTTCAAGCTCTAACGCTTTGTTATTGCCTCCGCCGCGACGATTTCCTTTCTTGCCCTTAACCGGTTTCTTAGATTCCTCTTCAGCAGTTTCCTTTGCTTCTACTTCAGTCTCCTCAGTAGTATCAACTGCTACATCCTCTACCGATTCTTCACTAGGCTGCCCGGTAGGCCTTTTCTTATCTGCCACTTTGCCACCTCTATTCTTTCTTCTTAAATATTTCGTCTAATTCTCCGGTAAGATTCTTAAGAGTACTTACCACCTTCTGATAATCCATTCGCTTCGGTCCGATTATTCCTATCGTACCCTTAGCTCCTTCAGCAAGCTCATAGGTTGCTGTTACAATACTGCAATCCTTCATTGATGATACCGGTGATTCCTCTCCTATATAAACCTGAATACCATTATCATTCTCACTGCGGATGGATTCGTCTATAAGCTCATCAAGTCCCTGTCTGTCTTCTAAAGCTTCAAGAAGCTTTGTTGTCTGCTCCACATTACCAAGCTCGGGATACTTAAGCATATTGGTTGTACCATTAGTATATATCTCAACCTCATCTGCCTCATGTATTGCCTCTGTGATTCCCTGGAATATTGCTTCCATAACCTCGGCAAATTCACCTGCCTGATTCTTGATCGTATGGATCATTTCAAGATTGATATCCTGTAATGATGCTCCCTGCAAAAATGTATTGAGCAGAACGTTTAATTTCAGTATCTCGTCATTCTCCATTCTTCGCTCAACAGGAATCAGCTTGTTGCGGATCACATTATTATCAACCACAATTACCGCCAACATCTGATTATCATCAACCAAGGACAACTGGATGAACTTAAGCTTGGAATTCTGATACTGCGGTGCCGATACAAGTGCCGCGTAATTGGTATTATATGCTAATACCTTAGCCACCTGCTTTAACATCGACTCCATCTTGTCAACTCTCTCAAGAAGCTGTGTCTTCATCTCCTCCATCTCGGTGTATTTCTCGATCATCATCTGGTCTACATATAATCTGTAACCTTGATCTGTCGGAATTCGTCCTGCCGATGTGTACGGCTGCTTAAGAAGTCCCATCTCCTCAAGATCCTGCATCTCGTTACGGATTGTCGCAGAAGAAAGATTCAGATCTGTGAATTTGGATATCGTTCTTGATCCGACAGGCTCACCGGTTTCAAGATAATTCGAGATAATTGCCTTAAGAATCTTCAGTTTTCGATCATCTATCTCCATTTATCAGACCCCTTTCTCTGCTTTCATTATTAGCACTCATTGTGTACGAGTGCTAATATCTTCATATAGAGTAACACCCGACACCATGTTTGTCAAGAAAAATAACCCAAAAATTCAAAAAATAATTAACTTCCAGTATTATCGATAAATAGTAAAAAGCAGAGCTTATTCAAATAATAAACTCTGCTTTTATTCAATATATTCATTTCATATATACCATGTATTTATCTAACAATAAAGCTATCTATACATAGACCATCACGTCCGCTTAACAAATGTCGCGCTGCACTTCGGACATCTTACACTGACCTTGTTCTTACCCTTCGGAACACGTATTACCTGTTTGCAAGAGCTGCAGACAAAATACACATATTCTTTATCGCGGATACTGCGAACCTGCATCTTTATAATAAGCTTGATATAATCAACAAACCTTACCACCCTGCCCATATATCTCATATAGAAATCATTCTCTCTCATACGCTTATCTATATTAGTGGAAAATACGCGCAGATAGCACAAGGTTACAAAGAACGCACCTATAAGAACAAAGAGCCATTTATGAGTAAATAATGCTATGACAACAAAGATAAAACCAATAAGCATTATGAAATTATTAAGCTCATCGAGTCCGCATCTTTTTGCCATCACATAGCGCATGTCCTCTCGAAACATTGAAAAATATTTCTTAAACATATGTCAATCCTCATTTCTATATCATAAATCTAATCTCGGATTTTAACACATTTTTAAATATGTGTCAAAACATCGCCTCATGTATCAAAGCATCCCATTTAACAATAATCATATCTTTGTTGATGTAATAATCCCTACAACAAAAACTCCGCCATTATAGTATTGCTGACATCTATCCCCTTATCACTTAGATAAATTCTATCCTCATCGATAATAAGATATCCCCATTCAGTATACTTTTCTATAATACTGCCATACACTTCATATATATTTTTTCCGAATTTCTCCTCAAATGTACTTATACTTATTCCCTTTATGCATCTAAGTCCTAAGAACATGAACTCCTCCATACGGTCCTTATCCTTAAGTATCATAATATCGGTATAGCAGTTTCCAATAAGCTCTTTGGCAGAAGAAAGGTCGGTCCATCCGCTACCAAATCTTGAAAATCTGCCAATATACTCATCTATATTGTCAACGCCCTTAAACCGAACGTGCAAATCCTCATCGTTCAATGAAATATCATAATCAAGCAACTCTTTTGCTTCATCAATATCATCCTGCAAGTTAACATAACTTCCAAAACTGCTATCTTTAATTATCATATATGACGATGCTCCAAGTCCGACACCAAGATATTCTCCGCCTGTCCAGTACCGTAAATTATGCCGGCATTCATAACCCTTCTTAGCGTAGTTGGATATCTCATACCTCTCATATCCCGCCTGTCCTAACAAAAGCTTTGTTCTGGAATATTGTCTGCGGTCAATTTCTTCCGATGGCAGCTTTGACAGTAATTCTTCATCCTCAGCAAGCGGCGTACCCTCTTCAACTATAAGGCTGTACGCAGAAATGTGCTCAGGCTGCATTTCAACCACTCTTCCTAAGGTCTTCACATAGGACTCCATACTCTCTGAAGGAAGCCCGGACATGATATCTATATTGATATTGGAAAAGCCAACCTCTCTGGCCCTGCTGTAAGCTGCAACGAACTGGTCGTAATTATGCACACGCCCAAGCATTATAAGCATATCATTATTAGCGCTCTGCAGTCCTATTGAAAGCCGGTTGATCCCATATTCCATATAACCTTTAAGCTTGTCACTGGTAAGGCTGTCAGGGTTTCCCTCTATCGTAATCTCCGCATCCTCTGAAACAGTAAATGTTTCCCTTACCTTTTTAAGCACCCTGCCTATGTATTCCGCAGGTATATATGACGGTGTTCCGCCGCCTATAAAAATAGTAACGATCTCATAGTTCTCCGAAATCAGACTGTAAGCTCCGATCTCCTTACATAAAGCGTCAATATACTCCTTCTGCTCAGCAATACTGCAGCCGCCAAAGGAAAGGAAATCGCAGTATTTACACTTCCTTTTACAAAACGGGATATGTATATATAAACTTAAAGCCTGTTTTATCACGTCTACTGCGTCTCCTTGTATTTTCTAAAATTAATAATCTATTCCTGCCTGTTTCATTATCCCGTCAGCCGTATATCCTGACTTAATCTTGGAATCCACCGTTACCGGTCTGTTAGCATTTACTCCACAAAGCATTATTCATCATCAAGTTTCAGCACACTCATAAATGCCTTCTGCGGAACCTCCACATTGCCTATCTGACGCATACGCTTCTTACCTTCCTTCTGCTTTTCAAGAAGCTTCTTCTTACGCGTAATATCACCGCCGTAGCACTTGGCAAGCACGTCCTTCTTATACGCCTTGACCGTTTCTCTGGCAATTATCTTACTGCCTATCGCAGCCTGGATCGGTATCTCAAACAGGTGTCTAGGTATCTCACCCTTTAACTTCTCGCACATCTTGCGGCCGCGCTCATAAGCCGTATCGGCATGCACTATAAATGACAGCGCGTCCACCTCTTCTTTATTAATAAGGATATCCAGTTTGACAAGATTAGAACGAACATATCCATTTAACTCATAATCAAACGAAGCATAGCCTCTTGAACGTGACTTAAGAGCGTCAAAGAAATCGTAAATGATCTCGTTAAGCGGCAGATCGTATTTGATAAGAGCTCTTGTCTCTTCCATGTATTCCATACTCTTATACACACCGCGGCGCTCCTGACAAAGCTGCATTATAGGTCCCACATAATCCTTTGTGACCATTATCTCAGCGGCAACGAAAGGCTCCTCCATATAATCTATCTTTGAGGGATCCGGCATATTAGACGGATTGGTCAGCTCTAACATCTCTCCATCCGTCTTGTGGATACGGTAAACAACTCCCGGCGCAGTCGTTACAAGGTCCAGATTATATTCCCTCTCCAATCTCTCCTGAACGATCTCAAGATGCAGAAGTCCCAAGAAACCGCATCTAAAACCAAAACCTAACGCAATTGAAGTTTCCGGCTCGTAAGAAAGTGCCGCATCATTAAGCTGCAGCTTCTCCAAAGCATCCCTAAGATCCGGATATTTCGCGCCGTCAGCAGGATACATCCCGCAGTAAACCATAGGATTAGCCTTCTTATATCCCGGCAGAGCTTCGTCACACGGATTATTGGCATCCGTAACCGTATCTCCGACCCGTGTCTCCTTAACGTCCTTAAGACTTGCCGTTATGTACCCAACCATTCCTGCCGAAAGCTCGTCCTGAGGTATGAATTGTCCGGCACCGAATATTCCGACCTCAACGACCTCAACCTCAGCGCCTGTTGCCATCATCCTTATCATACTGCCGCGTCTTACCGAACCGTCAAAAAGACGACAGAAAATGATGACTCCCTTGTAGGCATCATACTTGCTGTCAAATATTAAAGCCTTTAATGGACCATTTACATCTCCTGACGGTGCGGGGATCTTGGTAACGATCTGTTCTAAAACATCCTCTATATTAAGTCCTGTCTTAGCCGATATTCTCGGAGCATCCTGTGCCTCTATTCCTATAATATCCTCTATCTCATTAACCACTCTGTCAGGCTCGGCGCTTGGCAGATCTATCTTATTGATAACCGGCATAACATCAAGATCATTGTCGATCGCAAGATATACATTGGCCAGGGTCTGCGCCTCAATTCCCTGAGCTGCGTCCACTACAAGGATCGCGCCTTCACAGGCAGCCAGACTTCTCGACACCTCATAATTGAAGTCGACATGTCCCGGGGTATCTATCAAGTTAAAAATATACTCCTCCCCATCCTTACTCTTGTACACAATTCTTACTGCCTGGGCCTTTATCGTTATTCCACGCTCCCTCTCAAGCTCCATATTATCAAGAACCTGTGCCTGCATCTCTCTGTCAGTAAGCAGTCCGGTCTTTTCAATTATTCTGTCGGCAAGTGTTGATTTACCGTGATCTATATGCGCTATAATACAAAAATTGCGTATTTTACTCTGATCTATATGTGCCATGTTATTCTCCTTATTCCTATCCTCTGCGAACCGAAATTTGCAGGAAAATATTATAACACATCACTTGGGATTTCTCAACACTTTATCAAGCATTGCGGCAAGCGGCTCCATAGCATTCATCTCTTCCTCTAACGTATTGTTCTGCGCTCCCGCCTCTATAAGAGCAGCTTTGGGCATGACATGAAGATTATACCTAAGACTTCTTACATATATCTTTCTCACATAGTCACCGTAAGCCTCCTTACCTGCAAGATAAAGCTGAAAGCTAAAGGCAAGATTACTTAATTTATTGGGATTTTCAAGATATCCTATGTCCCCGTTAAGATCAGACCTGCTTACACCATTTAGAAACATTATCTTTGCGGTGGGCTTACCATTTACCTCCGTCACCAGATGGGTTTCCTCATCGATCCCGTCCCTGTGAAGATCGATAACAACCTCAATCGACGGGTTATCCGCTAATATTTTACTAATGCCATTAAATGAATTCTCATATGCCTTACTTCTATCAAGTTGTCCGTCAATAACATCATATATCGTCTCGTCATGATATGTAGGAATACCATACTGTTCACTAAGCAGCTTTGTAAGATACGAGCCCACACCGACAACTGTATCCTCTATAACTCCCGGGCGGCTGTCTGCAAAGCTTTCTGATGCATGTGTATGATAAATGAGAACTTTATACTGTACCCCTTCCTGCCCTGATGCATCGGGAAGCTTAGAAAACGCCATATTACTGTCTAACAGATTCTTAATATCAAGTTCTTCTTTTGTCATACTTGTATTGTTATCCACGACAAATATTTTGCTTGTCAGAAAATCAGGTTTGGAAAGCTGCTTTCTGGTATAGGTTGTACCTACGGATTTATTGGCAATATAAGCCAAAGCCTCCTTCGAAGCATCATTCTTATCATCTGATATTCCTTCTTTACCAGCTTCTGTCTGTCCATTTTCTGTCCCGGTCTTTAAGTCAGATTTTGCACCGTCATCCCCGGATCCTCCTTTATCATCCCCCAAATCATTATCCATTACTGCAAGGTCGGCATTATCATATGAGCTGCCTTCATCTTCATAAAACCATTCCGGTATTTCATACGAGGCAGAATAATCCTTCTGATAAATTCCATTCTCTGCCTCATAGGTAAGCTCAGGTAAAATATACGTCGTGCACTTATATATTACATCTTCAGGCTTTTGCGTGGACATAAACACTATTACAAGCAGCACAAACAGTATTCCCGCAATACGCTTTTTACCCGTTTTATTATCATTTATTGAATTATACGAATAAGTAATTGAACGTCTTTTTCTCATGTTCAATTCTATTCCTGATCTTTAGCTTGTATTCTTACATTTTTTGATCTATGTGTTCACGCTAAGAAGTTTTTTTATGCAAGATCAACTTTATACAATCATCAGCCACGGCAAGTCTCAG
>OMSZ01000284.1 GCA_900313855.1 uncultured Eubacteriales bacterium | reverse complement strand
GACATCCTTCGACAGCAACAGCATGTTGACATTTGACGGGAGATATTCATACAGTTCTTCATATCCCATATCCCGGAGTTTCCTCGTCGAGATCACAAGACTGATGTCCATGTCTTCTATCTTTCTGAGCACTTCGGAACCCGTATCACATATGAACACTTCTTCCCATATGTCGCTTGTCCTGATGATCCTTGCGATCCGATCCGAGTCATCATGTCTGGGCATTGATACTATTATCGCGCCCATATGAACTCCTTACCCGAACCGGTCCTTATACTCTTGTCAGATACTCATCAAGCTCCCACTGTGTAACCTGCTCTCTGAAGCGGTTCCACTCATCACGTTTTGCAGCAAGATATTTTGAATGAACATGTTCACCTAACACCTGCTTTATAAAAGCATCATCCTCAAAATAATGACAGGCCTTGCTAAGGTTTGAAGGAATGAAATCAATTCCTCTCTCAAGCAGCTCCTTCTTGCTCATTTCATACATATTACAATCAACAGGCTCAGGCGCTTTAAGCTTTCTCTTCATTCCGTCAAGTCCCGCTGCTAAGCATACCGCAAGCAAAAGATACGGATTAGCCGAAGGATCCGGTGTTCTAAGCTCGACCCTCATATTCTCACCACGCACAGACGGAATCCTGATCATAGGACTTCTGTTTCCCTCCGACCAGCATATATGCATCGGTGCCTCAAGCCCCGGAACAAGTCGCTTATACGAATTAACCAATGGATTACTGATAAGCGTCATTGCCTTTGCATGCTCTAATAAACCGGCAATAAAATGATAACCCTCCTCACTTACTCCGCTTTTGGAATTGTAATCATTGAATACATTTTTGCCATCCTTTTCCATAGACATATTGATATGCATACCCGAACCGCACTGTCCGTATATCGGTTTTGGCATAAAGCTTGCAAACATATTATGCTTTTTCGCAATGGATTTTGCCACTAGTTTAAATGTCACAAGATTATCAGCTGCTCTAAGTGCGTTGGTATATTTGATATCTATCTCATGCTGCGCATGTGCCACCTCATGGTGTGAGGACTCGATCTCAAAGCCCATTTCTTCAAGATTAAGTATCATATCGCGTCTTACGTCCTCCCCCAGATCAAGCGGGGAAATGTCGAAATATCCGGCTTTTTCATGGATATCCGTTGTAGGTCTTCCATCATCATCAGTATGAAACAGGAAGAACTCACACTCCGGTCCTACATCAAAGCGGTAACCCATATCAGCCGCTTCCTCCAAAACCCTTCGAAGAACATATCGCGGGTCACCCTCAAACGGAGTCCCGTTGGGACGATATACCTCGCAGATAAGTCTTGCAACCTTGCTCTCCTTCGGTCTCCATGGAAATATGGTAAATGTATTAAGATCAGGATAAAGATACATATCCGACTCATCTATTCTGACAAAGCCTTCTATTGAAGAGCCGTCAAACATACATTTATTATCAAGCGCCTTCTCCAAACGGTTTGCCGTTATTGCCACATTTTTCATAACACCGAAAATATCCGTAAATTGAAGGCGTATAAACTCAACTCCCTCTTCCTCTACAAGCCTCATAATATCCTGTTTTGTATACTTTGACATTGCATTCCCCTCCATAAAACAATACCCTCACAGGCTGTTCCTGCATAACGGTATCCTGCATAGTTAATATCTGTCATATAGAAAAACTCCTATAATCAGATTAAAACATAAGCAAAAGAAAAGTGCAAGAAAAATGAAAAAAGTGCCAGTATCCCCTTAATAAGGATATCTGACACTCCATTGCGTCAAAATTTTCTATTCAAACAAAAACAACAATAATTTTATAGCACATCCGATTATAAATGTCAATTATTCACTCACAGCTTCTGTGTCAGCTTCGGTGTCACCATCAAGATTAACCTGAACCTCTTCCCCGTCATCAGTTTCTGTCTCGTCATCTTCGCTTGCCTGTCTGCTATTGTATTCATCCTCCGTGATCTCCGTCAACTTCGCATTGTCATAAAGGAAATCAAACACCTTCTCAGAGGTCAGATAATATTTTAGATAATCCATTCCATAATCCTTAATAAAATCCTCTGCCGAATCATATTCATAGTCCTCATATACACCTT
>OMSZ01000198.1 GCA_900313855.1 uncultured Eubacteriales bacterium | reverse complement strand
TTATCATATATACTTCCGGTTTCATCAATAGTATATACTGTTTTGTTCTTTCCTATCTTCTCGCCGTCACGTACATAATAGCTTACATAGCCTGAACTTGAAGTATTAACAAGAGTTTCCTGACGAAGTATCAAGGCAGTAGTCTTGATATTAGTATCAATGTAACTGTTCTGAACTTCATAGATTGAAAGAGTTTCGCTTTGAAAAGAAATGATCACTCTTATAACGATATAGAGGAAAATGATTCCAAAAACAACCGTTCCTGTATTCAATTGAAATAAAACAGAATCTTTTTGAGGATTATAGCGTTTCAAAATCAGCACCTCCGTAAATAAACACTTGACTATTGTATCATTAATTTGCAATAACTACAATATTTATGAATAAAAATTATTAATTATACAAACAATAACAACATTCAAATGTATGGTTCTTCCATACAGAAAGGAGTAAATAATATGAAAGCTTTAGATTACACAGTATTAACAATCATTCTTATTGGTGCTATCAACTGGGGGTTGATAGGTTTCTTTGATTTTGACCTTGTAAGTTCAATATTTGGTCAAATGACAATGCTTACCCGTATTATCTATGCATTAGTCGGAATAGGCGGATTATATGCTATTTCTTACTATGGTAGAATGCAGACAGAGATCTGATCATGAATATGAAAAGAAATTCGCATGCGAAAACGCATCCGGCATTTTCTTGCCGGATGCGTTCTTTAATTATTATTATAAAGCTACAGTAACAAGCTCTTTGATGGAATCTGAAAGATCATCTTTCTTAGCTGTTAAGCTGATTATAAAGTCAATTTCTGATTTTTCTGAAATCTTAATAAGCTCATTGATAAGTTCTTCTGCCTCTTCAACATTGTTAAGGCATGCAATTGACATGAAATTATCTAAAAACATTTTGTCAAGATCGTAATCCTGTGAAATTACCCCATAAATAAATCCAAGGAACATATCTCTTGAGTGAATGTTATACTCCTGTACATTTAAAAGGCGGATACGGTGACTAAGCTCATACATATGTTTGTTGTTGATGTCAAGATAGACTGTATTACCTCCTGTAACTTTAATGTCATCATTCGCCTTTGCCATAAGGATCTTGGTTTTACCTGTACCCTTATCCCCTACAATTAGTTCAACCATCATCGTTCCTCCTTAATTAATATATTTGTTTTAACATATCCTGTACATTCTGATAAAGGCTTTCGTGATCTTTGGCATTTGACACCAGACAAATATATTTGTCACCGGTCTCATCACTAACAAACTCAAGTATTATACAGCTTCCGGCCTTTTCTGTAGTACCGGTTTTCCAACCTGTTATATGATAACCTGTTGGCAAATTAAATGAGCTTGATAAAAATGCGTTAGTGGCTGTAAGATCAACCTCAACCTTTTCATCATCACGGGTATACGTTAATGTATATGTACTCTTGCTGTCAATCTGAAGCAAGGTATCATTCTTTAAAAATTCCTTGAATATCAAATAAAGATCATAAGGCGTTGTATAATGTCTGTTATCATGCAGACCATGAGGATTGACAAAATGCGTATTGGTCGCTCCCAACTCTGCAGCCTTTGTATTCATACGCTCAACAAAATTATCAACAGAGCCTCCTACATATCTTGCCAAAACAACTGCGCTGTCATTTAGTGAAGATACCAAAAGCGCATGCATAAGATCATTAACTGTTATGTAATCTCCGGGCATTAAACCAAGCACCGCAACATTATCTTCGTTAAATTCAATTTTCTTTCCGACAACTACGGTATCATTTAACGATATCTGTCCGTTATTAACTGCATCCATAACAATAATAGCTGTCATGATCTTTGTCATTGAAGCAGGATATATTCTCTTGTGCGGGTTAGCTGCATATACAACACTATTTTTAGTCTGATCGATCAATAATCCGGCACCGAATTCAAATTCGGAATCATCATAAATGTAAGCATCATAAGGTATAACTACATTCTCAGACGATAATCCGGAAGGTCTTATGATCGGTAATTCACAATCATCATTAATATGTATCATTGATGAAGTGTCATAGCTTTGATAATTACAACCTGTTAGTAATGTAAAGCATACTACAAATACTGATATAACGGATAACGCATATCTGAAACGGTTATGCATGTAACTATTTGAAAATTTCACGCCAATCCAAATCTCCTCGGTCAAGAGCTTTAATAAGCAATTCAGCAGTAGCCAAATTGGTAGCTAACGGAATATTATGCATATCACATAACATAAAAATATTATTGATATCGGGTTCGTGAGATTTCGGATTCTGCGGATCCCTTAAGAATATAACCATATCGATATCGTTATGTTCTATCTCGGATCCTAACTGCTGCTCGCCTCCTAAATGACCGGCAAGATATTTGTGAACAGTTAAATTGGTGACATCCTCGATCAAACGACCTGTAGTTCCGGTAGCATAAAGCTCGTGTTTACTTAAAATACCCCTGTAAGCAATACAAAAATTCTGCATCAGCTTCTTCTTAGCATCATGTGCTATAAGCCCAATATTCATTAAGCACCCCTCCATATAACGCTGATTTGATTCATATAAACATATAAATAATAATTACCCCCATAATTATTATTTGTTAAAATTTCCTTCTCTGTAATGCAACATTAATTACCAGACCTATTCCTGCACAACAGCTTACCAAAGATGATAGTCCGTAGCTTATAAAAGGCAACGGAATACCGGTATTCGGCAGTAATGATGTTGCAACTCCTATATTGATAAATGTCTGAAAGCCAATAAGTGTAGCAACACCCGTTGCAATAAACATACCTCTTTCATCATTGGCCTTTCGTGCAGTCCTTATACATTGTACCACAATTGACCCTAAAATTACAATAAGAATACTACTTCCTGCAAAACCTAATTCTTCACCGACTACCGAAAAAATAAAATCCGTCTGCTGTTCTGAAATAAGATTAGCATCTTTAACAGTTGCAAGCGTAGAATTATTAAGTCCTTTGCCGGTTAATTGCCCCGAACCTATAGCCATAACAGAATTATCCTGTTGATACTGTGTTGTATCTGCATAGTCCTCCGGATAAAGATGCGATAATATTCTGTTAACCTGATACTGATCAAGAAACATAGGATCAGGCTGTTTGATATACCATAAAAAGCTTCCCGCTAACGGTATCAAACACAACAAACCTACTAAAATTATCTTAAAGCTTAATCCTGCAACAAAAAGCATTGCAAAAAGTATAATAAACAAGTCAATGGTAGTTGAAAGATCCGGTTCTAAGAATATCAATAATAAAGGAAATGCACAAAACAAAGCATAACCTATAAGTGTTTTTGCGGTATTGATACTGTCCTTGTGATCCGACAAAAATCTTGCTGCGCAGATTATCATAATGATCTTTGAAAATTCCGAAGGCTGAAGCTTAATAAAATCATCAGAACCGATCCATCTTGTTGCACCGTTTACATTAGTTCCGAATAACAGAACGGCACTTAATAATAATATGTTAAAACCATAAAGAATAAGATAAAATTTGCTGATGAATTTGTAGCTTATAAGGGATAAAGTTATAAGCCCCAATACACAAACAGCAGCGCCAAATACCTGTTTTTTCAGGTAACTGTGATCAGCACTATTGATCATCACTGTTCCGAAAACAATAGAACATACAACAAGAAAAAGTAATTTGAAGTTATAATTACGTAATCTGTAGCCTTCGAATATATTCTCCACTATTAATACCCTGCTTTATTATTTTAATGATTTCGGCTTGGTCTTCATGTCCTTAATCGGAATATTGGCATATAATGCCGGAACCGTTCCGTTGCCACCCTCTGATTCAGTCTGGGTAAGCTGTATATCAAGTCCCGATGCGTCAATTTCCATATATCTTGAAATGACCTCTATAATGTCATTCTTAATCTGTTCCATAATATCCGGTGAACAGTTAGCTCTGTCCGATACCAGCAAAAGCTTTAATCTGTCCTTGGCATAATCTCCGGATGATTTTTTTCTATTAAATAAATCAAATAATCCCATAATAAATGCTCCAATCCTTAGTTAGACTTCTTGAATATTCTTGAAAGCTTCTTGAAAAATCCTGAATCATTAAGATCAAGATACTCAACCTCTTCTCCTAATACACGTCTGCATATATTCATATATGCACGTCCGGCAAGAGAATTATCTCCAACTAACGGTTGACCCTGATTGGTTGAAATTACAATATTCTCATCATCCGGAACAGCACCAATAAGGTCAATTGCAAGGATTTCCACAACATCCTCAATTGACATCATTTCACCTCTCTTAACCATATCCATACGGATACGGTTAACGATAAGATCTGTTCTCTTAATCTCATTAGCTTCAAGAAGACCAATAATACGATCAGCATCACGAATAGCTGAAACCTCCGGAGTGGTAACGATCAATGCTCTGTCAGCAGCAGCGATAGCATTCTTAAAGCCCTGTTCTATTCCGGCAGGACAATCAAGAATTATGTAATCAAATTCTTTCTTTAAGTCTTCAACAAGCTTCTTCATCTGTTCCGGTGTAACTGAAGTCTTGTCCTTTGTCTGAGCAGATGGTAAAAGGAAAAGATTAGGATACTGCTTATCCTTGATAAGTGCCTGCTTATATCTGCAGTTACCTTCAACTACATCAACAAGATTATAAACAATTCTGTTCTCTAATCCCATTACAACATCAAGATTTCTAAGTCCTATATCAGTATCTATAAGAACTACTTTTTTATTAAGCTTGGCAAGACCTGTACCGATATTAGCGGTTGTTGTTGTCTTACCAACACCTCCCTTACCAGAAGTAATAACTATAACTTCACAGTTATAATCGATATGCTTCTCTTCTTTCTTTTCCTTTTTGGTCTCTTTGATTTCCTTCTTGGCATCATTCTTAGTATCACCCTTTGAATCCTTATCAGCTTCCTTTTTTTCCTCTGTTTTGGGTGATTTGTTATCAGTATCTTCTTTTTTACCGTTATCGTCAGTTACAGGCTTCTTTGTAACCTCCTCTTCAGATACTTTTGCTTTTTCTTCACTCATTGTTTATCCTCCATAAAATATGAATATCTTATTAAATGTCTGATCATTATCAGATAATTATATCCTGTATAGCTGATTTGGAAATATTCTCTACATATATATGATCAGTAATGACTGACGCTATCATTGCTTCCTGTTTATGCGTTTTCCTGTCATTACTTTTCTTATCAAATAATCTTTCAATACTCTTCTTATCAAGATTCTTCTTATCAGAGCTTCTTGCAATAATGTCTGCGATCTGAATCTGTATCGGCGACATGGAAAGAGCTATAACAAAACAATTCCTGTTCCCGTTCGCTCCGGCATGAACAGTACCGGTAAGCGACCCTATTATCACTATATTACCGCCTGCTACAACAGATGCACCGGGATTAACATCACCGATTATAACTATCGAATTAGCAGCTTCAAGTTTCTGACCGGATCTTAAAGTCCCCTTAAAAAACATTCCGGTTGACGGTGAAGAATTGTTTGTAGTTTCATCAGATGTAGAATTAAAAACATTATCAGAAACTATATCTTCCGTCGCTACATCATAACCTATATTCTCATTATTATTATCATTCTCATTATTATTTTCATTCCCGGTATTTGTTTCATTCTCAAATGCTTTATAAAACAATTCTTCCCTGTCACTGTTTTCGTCTAAAACATATTGAATATTTAACTGGGATTCACTATCTATAACTGAGAGCAGTTTATCTAATTCTTCGTTATTTAGCTCTCTGCCCTCAAACGAAACAGCTATCTGTCTGCTGCTGTCAAAAAAGGATTCGGCATTCTTTAAGCGGATCTTCAACTCATCAACAATCTCTGCAAAGTCAATATCCGGAGCAAGAACTATTGTTATGCCGTATTTATTACCTTTGATAATAACTTTATTATGCATATCTGTATTCCTTTATAAAATAATGCCTTATATATAATACTCCAAAAATTAAAAATCGGCAAGTTAATCTGACATATTTACATTACCGGTTATAGATGCATTTTCTAATGCGCCGGGATCAAAGTAATAGGCGTAAATGAAACCTGCAAGCTCCTCTGCATTACCTGATGAATATCCGTAAGGAATTACGGTAGTTACGGATATTTCCGGTTTAATAAATGGTGCATAGGATACAAATAACGCATGCGCTGGACGAAGCAGATTCTCCTCCGCCGTACCCGTCTTTCCGGCAACATCAACCTTTATCTGATTAATTATCATATTCTTATCGGTATGATTTTTAATAACTCTTAACATACCGTTGTGAACAGTCCTCCACAGATCATGCTCAAAGCTTAAGGTACCGTGGACATTATGCGGATCATCATATACGGTTTTCCCGTCAACATCTTTAATTTCTTTGATGATACTTAAGTCATAACAGGTTCCGCTGGTAGCGATCGTAGTAACATATCGCGAAAGCTGTGTAGGTGTATATGCATTAGTACCCTGTCCGATAGCACTTCTTACAACCGTTTCATCAGAAACCTTCGGATCTATTTCATCAAGCTCGATACCCGAATTGGTATTAAGACCGAACATTCCGGCATATTTGGCAAGCTTTGACAAACCATCGCTGTCCGAAAAATGATCCTCGCCGCCACCAAGTCTGTAACCAACCTCATAGAAGAAATAGTTACAAGATACCTCTAAGGCTTCCTCTATACCGATCTCTCCATGCTTGCCCGGATAATACCAGCATTTTGCAGGAGGATCGACTTTGGTATATATTCCTTCAGTATCGATCTCGGTATCAAGATCAATAGCTTTTTCTTCAACCGCAGCAATTGTTGTCAGCATTTTGTATGTCGAACCGGGTGCAGTTCTTTGCTGGGTGGCACGATTATACAAAGGCTTTGTCTTATCATTTATAAGCTTTGCGTAATAATCGGCATCTATAGAATTAGTCAAACGATTATTATTATAGCTGGGGTAGCTGACCATTGCAAGTATCTCACCTGAGTTTGTATCAGTCACCACAACAGAGCCCTCACAAGGATCTAGCGCAAGCTGTGCAGGCGTAATTTCAAGATTATTTATCTTACGTCTTATAAAATTATAAGCAGATAATTGCCCGCTCGAAAAATCAGTATAATCCTGATCCTTCTCCTGATCAAGCACTCCCTGTTCAAACAATATGCGGATCACCTGGTCACCGTTTACGACATTGCCTTTAAGCATATATTTCATTACCAATTTATCAAAGCCTTCATCTGCCGTAAGCTCTTCCTTGATATAATCAACCAAAGCCGAGAAAACCTCATCCGAATCATAATAATCATTGTTCAACTCAAAAGAAGAAATATCTATCGCGCCCTGATTAATTGCATAGTGCAGATAAGTACCCAGATTGATTTCATCAGCAATATACTGCTTATAGGTTTCATCATTACTGTCAATTGTTTTCGTGTTATATATTCCTCTGTCACATAACATTGAATAAATGTATGACATATACGATTCGTATTCCGGCTCTAATTCACTAGATGATATCTCACTTGAATTAAGCTTTGACGCTATCTGCGCTATTGCATAACTTCTGGCTTCCTCCAATAATGAGTTAACTGCCTTTTCGTTAGCTCCCGCATTATCTGACTTTAGATGTGAAATACTTAAAGCGTTATTGTCAAAAAGAGCATAAAATACATCATATACGGGTATTCTTTTATCCTTTGTTTTATCATCATCTACTTCTTCATCGGTAATATTGGTAAGAAGAACGCTCGCTATCTCCTTTTCCAAGGTATCATAGCAGTATTTTTGAAGATCTGAGCGGATTGTCAGATAGATATCTTTACCCGCAACCGAGTCCTTCTTATCCGTACGCTCGATAATCTTACCAAGGTTATCAACATATATCTCCTCAATACCGTTTGTTCCACGAAGTGTGGATTCATATTTTTTCTCAAGACCTGTCTTTCCGATCATATCATTACTGCCGTATTTGTCTTTATCGGAAAGATTTTCATTATAGTCCTTCATTTCGTCGGTGGAAATAGTTCCTATATATCCGATTATATGGGCAAAATATTCAGAATCATTATAGATCCTGACGGAATCAACAACAACATTGATACCAAGAAGTTCAGCGCTGTTCTCCTCTAATTCCGCAACACTCTCTTCACTGATATCCATTGCAATATTAACAGATATATACTGCTGGTATCTGTTAAGCCATAGCGCATATCTTACGCTCATTATCTTTAAAGCCTCAGCAATATCATAATCTGTCGAGATATCAAAATGATCTTTGTTTGCAAGATACTCAAATACAACTCTGGCTGTAGAATTCTTCTGCATATCGGTAAGCTGATCAGAGGAACCGTAGCCGTATATATCAGCTAAAAATCTAAGCTTTTCTGCCTTGGTTGAAGTAGTAAATGATAAAGCACCATTCTCATCAACGGCAATTGGAAAATTAACATTTATACTGTCATTGTGTTTTTCAAGAATATGAATGGTCTTTGCTACTATCTTATTCTTAAGCTCATTTTCTGAAATACCGTTTTCTCTTGCTATGTCAGATAAATGATTATAATTTTCAAATGTAACGGCATAAGCCAATCTGTTATAAGCAAGCAGATTACCGTCGCGGTCGTATATATTGCCGCGGGAAGCCTGTACTGTCAAAGTTTTCTTGGATTTGTAAGTAAAATTTTCAAGATGCTCCTGACCCTCAATTATTTGAAGACGAAAAAGACGTACTATCAAAATAGAAAAAAGTACGATAAAAACTGCCGAAACAATGAACAGTCTGTGTGATATATATTCAATTATAAATTCTTTGATCGCACGAAGTAAATCTTTAATCATATCTTGTCAACCTCTTTCACGCGCTTAAGACGAAGATTGATACGCACTAATATTTTATAAAAGAATAATGTAATTATTATTGTATATATCATTTCAGGAAGGATAATCTTATACATATAGTCAGAAAGATCCAGCTTATTTCTAAGCATAAAGAACATGAAATAAACAGAGATATTATACAAAAAATCATTAACAGTGATCATAAACATGGGAAGAAGTACATCCTCGACATAATAAATCCTGTGAAAAAAACCATTTGCATAGCCCAAGGTCATGTAAATAAATGCATAGGGACCAAGTGCCTGTCCGAAAAAAATATCAATTAAAAGACCGGAAAAAAAACCGACCAAAAGACCTTCCTTCCTGCCTCTCATAAGACCGAAGGACATTGTAACTATAAGCAGTAAATTAGGTACCACTCCTGCCAGTTCAAGATAGTGAAACAATGTAGACTGGCACAAAAAACAGGCTATTATGATAATTCCAATGGTTATACATCGTTTCATAACTATTCTCCAGTATCATTATTATTAGAACCGTTGTTATCTGTGTTGTCATTATTATCTATATTATTTGTGTCATTATTTGTGTCATTATCTCTGTTATTATCATTATTATCGTTTGATGTATCGTTGTCATTGTTATTATCATCATTGTTGTTACTGTTTTCATGACTGTCGGTATTATTATTGCTATTATTGTTTTCACTGCTGTCGTTATCATCATTATTGCCGGTATTATTATCTTCAACCTCTGTACTATCTGTATTATCAGAAGATGTATCTTCCGGAACCTGATTATCCGGCAAATTAACACCATCATAGATATTCTTGTTTCTTGAATTTGTCTTATAGGTTGTTTTGAGATCAAGTACCACAAGAACCTCAGAAAGATTACTAAAATCAACAACCGGTATACATTTTGCCGATTGTGTCAGATTATTAGAATCCATTTGAACATCAGAAATATACCCAATCAAAATACCGGGCAGGAATTTATTACTGACATGAGATGTAACAAGCTCTGCACCATCATCAATAACGTCAGCTTTATCAATATAATTGACATGAATATATCCGTCTTTCATTGTGGAAATGTCACCGGAAACAGTACAAAGACTGTCAGCACCGCTTATCACAGCGCTTACTTTACTGTTATCATCGATAATTGAGCGAACCTTAGCATAACCGTTACCTGCTTCTATAACTATACCTGCAAGTCCACCGTCAGCAAGAACATTACAACCAACATTTATTCCGGATTCCGTTCCTTTATTGATAATAAAAGAATAAAACCAGTTAGTTGAATCTGTCGCGATCACCCTGGCACCCACAGTGTTGTAATCTATATATTGCTCTTTAAGCTCAAGAAGCTTTTGAAGACGTTCAAGTTCATAATCCTTCTGCTCATACTCTTTGTTCTTGGATTTGTATTCCTCAAGCTTTTCAAGTAGCTCCTTATTCTCTGCAATAAGCTCTTTCTTTTCCTTTGTATCAACAACACTGCTGTGAATAGAATAGCCGACAGCATTAACGCCTGTCTGCATAGGAGTTATCAAAGCACTTGTGACTGATTTGAGTACAACAAATCTCGATTCAAAAACTATAGATAATATAAGCATTATCAAACATATTACTGTCAAAAAAAGATAAATATATTTGGGTGGTATAACTTTTCTGTCATGAAAATTCATAGAAAATCCATCCTTTTTAAATAAATATACACAACGAAACAGTATATCATAAATTGTTTATTTCTTCAAGAAAAACAAGACCCTTCTCTTCCATCCTTGCAAGAGATTTCATTATGCCAAATCTTGCATGATCATAAGAAAGCCCGCCCTGAAAATACACGGTATATGGTTCGTGCATAGGAGCATCGGCAGATAATTCTATGGAAGCTCCTGAAACAAACGCACCCGCAGCCATTATAACATCACAGTCATAGCCCGGCATTGCCCATGGTGTTGGTGTAACATGTGAATCAACGGGCGCAGCGTATTGAATACCTTCACAAAAAGCAATGATCTTTTCCGAATCATGGAAGGTTATCGCCTGTATAATATCATGTCTCTTAGCTGATGCGTTAGGACTGCATTCAAAACCAAGCTTTTCATAGAGATTAGCGGCAAATATCGCTCCCTTTAATGCACCTCCAACAACCTGTGGCGCATTGAAAAGTCCCTGGAAGAATTCTCGGTTAACCCCAAGTGTTGCTCCGACTTCACTTCCAAGTCCCGGAGCAGTCAGCCTGTAATAGGCTTTATCGATACATTCTTTTGTTCCGCATATATATCCTCCGATCGGTGCAAGTCCGCCACCTGGATTCTTGATAAGTGAGCCGACAACCATATCAGCACCTACATCAGAAGGCTCGATAATATCAACAAATTCACCGTAACAGTTATCAACCATACAAATGATATCGGGATTGATGTCTTTGATAAAGCTTATAAGCTCACCGATCTGTTTTACCGAAAATGTCGGTCTTGTAAGATACCCTTTGGATCGCTGAATTGTCATCATTTTAGTTTTATCTGATATCGCATTTTTAATGGCTTCATAATCAAAGGTTCCATCAGGAAGCAACTCGACCTGCTTATATGTTACACCGTACTCGGCAAGTGAACCTGTTGACTTTCTTATTCCGATTATCTCCTCCATTGTGTCATATGGCTTTCCCACTGGTGATATGAGTTCATCACCCGGACGCAGTATTGAAGACAATGCAAGATACAGAGCGTGTGTTCCACAGGTTATCTGGGCACGCACA
>OMSZ01000400.1 GCA_900313855.1 uncultured Eubacteriales bacterium | reverse complement strand
TTATAGGATTCGTGCATCAGCACGAATCCTTCCTTGTTTAGTTCAAGATTGCGGAACTCGGTCACGAGTTTCGCAATTACCTATTAATTTTATTAAAACACGTCTTCCAAAAGGAGTCGTGTTGCTTTCTCGTGTTATTTTTAGGATCCAAAAATATAATAAAAGTAAAAAACTCATACAGCACATCTGCCCGACAAGAATTCCTGCCGGGCATATAATGTACTTAAATACTATTATTAATATTCCAATGATTCCATGTATTTCATATATTTAACAACCATCAATGCGATCTTAAATGTTATCGCATCCTCAAACACTCTCAAATCAAGACCGGTACTCTTCTGAAGCTTATCAAGTCTATATACAAGCGTGTTTCTATGAATATATAACTGTCTTGAAGTCTCGGAAACATTAAGACTGTTCTCAAAGAATTTGTTAATTGTTGTAAGAGTCTCCTCATCGAAATCATCCGGAGAACGATTCTCGAATATCTCTTTGATAAACATTTTGCAAAGAGGAATAGGAAGCTGATAGATAAGACGTCCGATTCCCAAATTGCTGTATGCGATTATATTACGATTGCCGTAGAATATCTTACCCACATCAAGAGCCATCTTAGCCTCTTTGTAGGAACGCGAAACCTCTTTGAGCTCATTAACTATCGTACCGTATGCAACATGTACTGAAGACATAGCCTCGGTATTAAGCATATCAACTATCACCTTAGCTGTCTTGCTCATATCTTCATAGGTCTCGTTCTGCTTAACCTCTTTGACAAGAATTATATTCTTCTCATCAACAGCCGTAACGAAATCCTTGGTCTTGCTTGAGAAAATGTTACGTACCGTCTCAAGTGCATTGGTATCCTTCTCATTCTTAGTCTCGATAATAAATACCAGTCTTCTTACCTCTGCATCGATATGTAATTTCTTTGCGCGATTATATATATCCACAAGAAGGAGATTATCCAAAAGAAGATTCTTGATAAAATTATCCTTATCAAATCTTTCCTTATACGCCACTAACAGATTCTGCACCTGGAAAGCAGCTATCTTTCCGATCATATAAACATCATCCGCTTCGCCCTTTGCTATAATGACATACTCTAACTGATTGTCATCAAAGACTTTAAAAAACTGATAGCCGGAAAGCATTTGGCTCTCTGCCGGAGAATCAACAAAAGCAAGCACCGACTTCTCATATTCAACGGTCTCGCGCAAAGTAGATGCAAGCGCTTTCCCCTCCGTATCCATTACGCAAAGATCAATTCTTGTTATCGCCTTGATTCCCTCAATCGTATCCTGCAAAATCTGATTTGAAATCATCCCTTCTCACTCCTTATTCATATAGTTTTCCGCTGTGTGGTTAAATGAATACCTCATGGCTTATTTTAACGGAAATTTGTGAAAAAATAAAGTCTTATATCGACTTTTTTTCATATTTAGAAAAAATTAACACAATCTTGGCACCAAAAATCCGCCCTTATCTGCTCTGTCCGGCCAGATAATTGATAAACTGCTGTGCAGTCCTTCCCGATATACCTCCGTGTGCAAGCTCCCATTTATTTGCCTCAGCACAAAGCTCCTGCTCCGACAGAGTGATCGATGGTTCGCGTTTTGCAAGCTCGCATACGATATTGAAGAATTCCTTCTGATTCGGAAGAGAAAAACTGATGGTTACACCAAAACGATTAACCAGCGAAAGCTTTTCGTGCATCGTATCCGAATGGTGGATCTCCTCACCGCCGCGCTCCATGTCATTCCTGTCATTCCACGTTTCCTTGATAAGATGCCTGCGGTTAGAGGTTGCATATATCAAAACATTATCAGGCTTTGTCTCAACTCCGCCCTCTATGACAGCCTTTAAAAATTTGTACTCTATCTCAAAATCCTCAAACGAAAGATCATCCATGTAAATGATGAACCTGTAATTCCTGTTCTTGACCATCGCTATCACGGTAGATAAATCCTTGAACTGGTGCTTATAAATCTCGATCATTCGAAGTCCACGATCATAATACTGATTGATTATCGCCTTGATACATGTCGATTTGCCCGTGCCCGCCGAACCAAAAAGCAGACAGTTATTCGCAGGTCTTCCGGCAACAAATGCTTCCGTATTATCTATAAGCTTCTTCTTCTGTATCTCATATCCCACCAGATCGTCAAGAACAACATTTTCCGTATTATTAATAGGGTAAATGTCCACCTTATTCTCCACATTTCTTATTCTGAAAGCCTTGTTAAGACCGAACATCCCCACTCCGTAATCTGCGTAAAAGGCTGTGACATTGTCAAAAAATCCCTTTGCATCAACACAGGCTTCCAATTTCTTCGACAAGGTCCTGACCTTTTCCGAAACATTGTAATTGTACATTCTCTCCTTTTTAACTATTGCCGTATAATCGGAGATAGTTGAAAAGCAGTCGATTCCAAGTTCACTCTCAATCTCGGAAAAATCGAAATCAAACAGCTCTTTGAAGATCGCGAAATCATTCATCGCAAAGTGGTTCACGCTTCCATCGTTAGCGCCCACCTTCTCGCTTGTGAGGGTAAATGAATTCTCGTTGGTGATCATAACAAAGGTGAGATAATTGTGCCACAGATTATCATCAAAGCCGTAATCTGTGGAAATGTCCAAAAGCCTTTTTATCTCTGCATAAATACGTGTCACTAAAGACTCCCTGCTTATATGCTTTTTGTCCTGCATCTCCGCAAGCTTAGAAGCGCTGTAAGCTGTCGAATCCGAAAGGACATTATCCTTAAACCAGTCAAAATCCTCGAATATAGCAGACAGTTTTTTTAATATGCTGTCCTCACCAAGTTCTCTATATACTATTAATTTTGAAACACACTTATACATACTATAATATTTCTCCTGTCTCAACATCCACATTTCTTACATTGATGCCATTAACCTCTACACTGTCGTTAACCTCTATCAATATATACTGTCTGCCATCTATCATTCTTGTCTCTACCAGATCTGTCCTTTCGGGCTTTACCTTGATAACAACATCCGGCATTTTTATATCAAAGCTTCTTGTGCTTGCCACGGTTGCGGCGCTGAATTTAGGCTGCTCCTCATCACAAACTATATTGTCAAATGCCGTATCAAAGCTTTCAAGCGAAGCCTGCTTAACCCCACTGTCCTCAAGCAGCTTCTTTATCTCCATCTTATCTAATTCCGGAGGAGTCTCGGCATCCTTTCTTGCCTCGTAATACTCATTAAGATTCTCATGTATTGTCTTGACCGTTTCAAAATCACAGTTCTCACCAAGGGAATTCTCAATGATATCCTGAAAGGTCTCCTGCTGGGCCTTATAGGAAAGCGGTGTCGATAAGCCCAAAACCTTATCAATAAAATTCTCCTGCAAAACCTCTGAATTCTTAGTATAGTAAAGAAGACTGTGAATATCCGTACTCCTGTCATTAAATGCAGGAAACAGGAAGCCGTGTACCGGTGGAGCTACCAGCCAGTCTCTTATCCTGCTTTCAATACTGTTATGCTTTTCATTATAGCAAAGTCCTGCCTCTGTAAGCTTAACCGGGCAGATGCTGCAAAGCACATAATCATAAACCTCCTCAGAGGCATCCTCATTCTCCACACCGTCAGTGGTTCTTCCCGGAACATCATAGGCCGCATATATCAGAATAATATAATAATTTTCACCATATTCATATGACTCGATCACCTTGTCATAAAACTCTTCAACCAGCTTTTCATCTTCGAGCTTTGAACTTTTTAACCGCAGTAAAAATTCCTGTGTGCCACCGGTCTTTTCCTGCTCCGTCGGAAATTCCATATTGAGAAGATTCTTGCCTATTGCCCCTGAAAGAGTATTTTTGAATATTGTGAAATATTTGAAATTCTCCTCCTCAGTCAACATTAAAAATGTCTGGGCAAGCTCTGTTTTCTTATTCTTATCACCGTCCACATAACACCCGCAGATTCTTGTGATCGTGCAATGTTCCGGCGTAAACTGTTTCTTTATCTCGTTAATTTCTCTTTTGTTCATTTTATGATCCTTCCTGTTTTTTCGGCTTATTTTTATTTGTGTTTTATCAAACTGCCTGTCAGTCCCTCATATAAGCTCTCAAAAGTCCGGTTTTATCATACAATCATGAAACCGGCACCTTTGCTCCCTTTCACAGCTTTACAAAACATTTTCTATGTCCACAAAATTACCGACACATCATCTTTTAATCAAAGTATGATATATATTCAACCTTATAATTGCTCTTAGGGAACATATACTCAAACAGATCGACAAAATAATCATCTGTCATGCTTGCTATGAAATCAACCACCATCTGTTCCGGTTCTGTAGTGGAAAAATATCTGTCATACCCGTAAGACGAAGAATTATCCTTAACAAATTCTATATGATGACTGAATATAACAGAATCCTTTCTGCCATTTTTTAGATCATCAAGGAGCTTATCATACATCTCATGAAACATCGGTCTGATACTGTCCTTGTAGGTCTTCTCCACTTCCTCATTGTAATAAATCTTTTCGTAATTCTCTTTCTTGGTTGACTTGATAGCCTTATAATATTCTTCATCCATGGCAATATAATCCCTGCCATAGCTGTTCTCTACAATGTTAACTATTAAATTATTGATTATCTCCGGATTGCTTTTCCCAAAAGCCTGCTCATCAAAGATTGAATCATCCTCAATAAGATTAGCTCTTATCGCATCCTGTCTGTCCTTTCCCAGATATGCGATCATATCGCATACTCTTACCACACAGGCCTCTAAGGTATAGGGCACAAGCTTTCCTATTGCCGCCTCATCCACATAGCACTCTAAAACCTTCTTATCAAAGCTTTCAAAATCCTCAAGAGGTACAGGTCTGTACTCCTTCATGGCAAATTCCCCGTTATGGCAGAGGATTCCGTCTAAAGTCTGTAGACTGACATTCCGGTTTAAGATATCATCAAGAACTCTGACACTATGCACATTGTGGTTAAAATATTTTCCTGCATGCTTCTGTAAACATTCACTCAAATATCTCTCGCCCGCATGACCAAACGGCGTATGCCCTATATCATGACCAAGTGCTATTGCTTCGATAAGATCGGTATTAAGTCCTAAAAGCCCGCCGATATTTCTCGATATTCTTGAAACCAGCTGCACATGCAGAGCACGTCTGGTTATATCGTCATTTTTATAAAAGGAAAACACTTGGGTTTTATCCGCATACCTGTTATAGTACGGAGAATGCATTATCTTCTCCACATCCCTGACATACGCCGGCCTAAGCAGAGTATTCTTATCCCAGTCCTGCCTTCTTCTTACTGCATCCTCGTTCTTTGTAAAACAAGGATTAATCACACCATTTCCCCTGTCAGATATTATGCGTTCTTCTATTTCCTTTGAAAGCCTGCTGTAGTTTTTCCTGTTAACTGTCTCATCCTTCATATAGTGCCTCTTGCAATCTGCCGTCTTCTTTTATTTGATCATCCTTCTTCTGATCACTCTTACCGCCCGCCTTCATTCTTCATACACTGCAGTTTACTCTCCGCCATTGTCCTTCATGTATCCCTCTTATCATCATCTGCTGTTATCTTACATGCAGATCCAAAAAATCAAACACCGCATTATAATACGCTTTAGAATCAATATATCTGCAGTCTCCGTGCGTGGCTGTCGGAATTGTAACTGATTTATGTGAGGACGCCACTGCTCCATTAAGCTCATCAGCCATTTCTTTCGTAACATATGTATCATTACCACCCTGTATCAATAGGATCGGAACACTTGTCTTTGCTACCTGCTTAACTGCATCAGCCTCACGAAGCGAATATCCTCCCCATATCTTAGCCACAGGATTGATCATCTCCATAAGCGGAAATACCGGCCAGTCCTCATGCCTTTCTTTGAATTCCTCCTTCATAACATCCCATGCGCTTGTATACGCGCCATCCGCAACTATTGCTTTGATATTACTTTTGATCGGCTCTCCTGATAACATGAGCCCTGCGTCAGCGCCCATATCCACGCCATGAACAACTATATTAGCCGAAGGATTATCTTCAAGGATGACATCTATCCAATTGATAACATCCAATCTGTCAAGCCAGCCCATTCCGATAAATGATCCCTCGCTCTCACCAGACGCCCGAAGATCCGGCATAAGCACATTATATCCGGCCTTTGTATAATGTCTGGCAATATCATATATATCCTCCATACTTCCGTTATATCCGTGGAGTATTACTGCCCAGTTATTATTATCCTTGTTGATAACAACCTCACGCGCAACAAATATATAGCCATCATCACTTTCCATTGTGAGCTTCTTTGGCTTTGAATCTCTACGCCACTGTTTAACATCCGCTTTTTCCGTATCCTTATTGGTCTGAACCACCTGAGAAACCGGTATCTTATCAAGGCATTTGAGACTTCCGTTTCTTCCACGGATCAGTAACTCCCTTGACAGGAAAAATCCTACTATCGCAGTAACTATCGAGATCACTACCGCCAGTTTAAAAACAGTCCATATAAACTCAAAGAATCCGCCTATTACGTCTCCGGCAGTTATGCCCTCTTTGCGTATAGGTACAGGAACGTTGTTGTCAACCAGCACATCATCATTAAGCTCTACCAACATCTGCTTTGCGCCGGCAGATGCAGCCTTTCCCTCCACTTTCTTAACCGATGTATTGTCATTAACCAGTATGTCTATTCTCTGGGCATTTCCCGAGACCTTTTCCGGATCTTTTGCCATGGTATTTGCCGAAGTATTGTTCGACGTGTTCCCAGGCGGTGTATTATCGGTTCTTTTTTCCGGAACCGATGACTGAACAATGCTATTCGCAGCTGCCTTTCCCGACTGCGTGCCACCTACGGATTGAGCATTGCTTCCAGGCTGAAAAGCTTTTGCCTGTGACCTCTTAGCATCAGCTAAGGCAGCTTTATTAAGCGCCTCAAGCTCCTTGCCAACCCTCTGCTTTTCCGCCTGCTCCTTTACAAAACGCTCACGCTCAGACTTTTCCTGAGCAGCTCTCGCCTCCTGCTCGGCTTTCTTCTTAGCTGCCTCTTTGCGTTCCTGCTCTCTTTTTTGCTGCTCTATCCTGTTCTGCTCAGCCTTTTTTCTTAAAGCCTCTTCGCGTTCCTTCTCACGACGCGCACGGTCTTCATTCTTCACCTGCTCCTCAACACTTTTCAACAGCTCTTCAACCGCTTTATCCGAAGCATTGTTTTTGGCCTCATTTATTTTTCTGCCTGTAAGGATTTCGTCTTCCATTATATATTCCCCTTCCGGTCATTATGCCCTCACAATTATGCCTAAATAATCCTACTTACTGTTATGTATGCTCTCTAATATTTTTCTCAGATCATCAACCGGTATCTGCCCCGGCGCCGACGCCCTGCCTGCCTGCGCAAATGTTACCACAGAACCAAACACCTCACCCGATAGTCTGCTGATTATCCCCTTGCCACCCATCGACATTGTAATAAGCGGCTTCCGTCCAATTCGATTATATCTTTCCGTCACAGACAACAGCAAGATCACATCTCTTGCCGAATTCGGCATCACGGCAAGCTTTACGATATCCGCATCTTTGCTCTCCATATATTTCAATCTGCGAAGCATCTCATCCTCATCCGGTGTACCGGCAAAATCATGATTGCTCGCAACTACTATCACACCATTACTGTGCGCAACGCTTACAGCATCCGCATAAGTCTCCTCATCAATAAATGCTTCCACATCAATAACATCTGCCAATCTATCATCACAAACCATCTTACAAAGCGAAAGATATTCCTTGACAGATGCGTTACCGTTACCGCCCTCAGCAGAAGTTCGAAAAGTAAATAACAGCACCTTATTTCCGATAACATTTCTTATACTTTCAAGAGTCTTACGAAGCTTACTATGATCTTTCCATTCTTTAAAATAGTCCGCACGATATTCCACAATATCAACATTCATTCCCGCTATTTCTTTAGCCGCAACAACTGCTTCATCTATATTCGCTGCAACTATCGGAACACATATCTTTGGTATACCTTCTCCGATAATTATATCCCTGACTTTAATTCCCTGCATATTAAACACCTGTACCAATTAATTGTTTTGCCTGTTCACCCAGGCACGAACAACCCGATTTGCTCATTACCGGATGCTCTTCATATATTTCCTGTAATTTTTCATTTCCTTCTTACCGGACTTGTTATACATGTATGTTGAAGAGAAAAGAACAAAGCCCTCACATCCCGCTGCCTTTTCCTTCTTGATCTGGGTTACGATTATATTATTCTTCTTTTTCCAGTCCCTGTCGTAAGAGTCTTTGGTTCCCGCACGGTAAAGAGCCAGTCCGATCATCATAGGTGTGTCATTCTTGTTAAGTGCTGCCCACTCCTTCAGACGATTACTGTAAAGCCTGGTTTTTCTTCCGTTAAGCTTATAATTATCAGACCAGTATATCTGCGGAACTATATAATCCAGATAGCCATCCTTACTTAACCACGTATCAAGGTCACAGCCTATTGATTCCGCATAGCTTATATTACCCGCCGGACTGATACCGAACAGAATTTCCTCGTCAGTTTCCTTAATCGCAGCATACACCTGACGCACCATATTATTGACGTTCTTTTTCCTCTTTTTCACGGAAACCTTCTTAAACTGTCCATTTGACGGATAGAAATAATCATCCATATGTATTCCGTCAACCTCATAATTGTCAATAATCTCATTTACTATATCCAAAATACGATCTATAGAAGCCTCCTTACCCGGATTAAAGCTCTTTTTCATCGTCTTTCTGTAAGGATTAAGCCATGCATGAAATGAGATATCATTCTCATGCGCTAATTCTATCAAAATCTGCAAAGGATCATAGGAAGGCTTCTTGACAAACATATAGTGACTCCACTTAAGGTAATCACTTGGATAAATGGCGTCATTGCACGGCACAACATGGAAGAAAACCGTATTGATATTGTCATCTTTAAGCTTCTTATACATCTTAGCTGCATTAGCGCGAAATACCGTCTCCGACTTATTATAAAGTCCCATATTCTTATAATCCACATATGCGATCCATACTCCACGCATATCCGTCATAATCTCTGAATTACGGATATTTCTTTGCGAAGCAACATACCCTTCCTCATTACCGGTATCTGCGTTTATAGCAGTATCTGTGTCTGTGGACACAGTCTCTGAAGCAG
>OMSZ01000040.1 GCA_900313855.1 uncultured Eubacteriales bacterium | reverse complement strand
TCAAGATTACTTAAGGAACGTATCATTTTCTTAGGCGAAGAGGTTAATGACACAACAGCAAGCCTTGTTGTTGCTCAGCTTTTATTCCTTGAGTCAGAGGATCCTAAGAAGGATATACATTTCTATATAAACAGTCCGGGCGGCTCGATTTCTGCCGGATTTGCAATATTTGATACTATGAACTATATCAAATGTGATGTTTCTACAATATGTATCGGTATGGCTGCAAGTATGGGCGCATTCCTTTTGGCAGGAGGCGCACCCGGTAAGCGTATGGCTTTACCTAATGCTGAGATAATGATACATCAGCCAATGGGAGGAATGCCAAGCGGAAGTCAGGCAAGTGACATGAAGATTGCTACAGAGCATATCCTTCGTAAGAAACAACAGTTGAATGAGATTCTTGCCCGTGAAACCGGTAAACCACTTGAGGTTATTGAGAAGGATACTGATCGTGATAACTGGCTTTCAGCAGCTGAAGCTAAGGATTATGGACTTATCGATGTTGTTATTGAGAATCGCGAGGAGCTTACTAAGGATTGATCAATAAAGATTATTTAGTAACTGATATTATATTTAAAAAGTAGAGGTGTAGCAATGGCTATTCGTGGAGATGACAGAAGACCACTTCGGTGTTCCTTCTGTAATAAGACACAGGATCAGGTTAGAAAACTTATAGCCGGTCAGAATGTCTATATTTGTGATGAATGTATTGAGGTATGTTCTGAGATTATAGAGGATGAGTTGGATGATTACAATGATTCATCGGAGATTAATCTGTTAAAGCCTAAGGAGATCAAGGATTTTCTTGACCAGTATGTTATCGGACAGGAGGAAGCCAAGAAGGTACTTTCTGTTGCCGTTTATAATCATTATAAGAGAATTCTTTCCGATAAGGATTTTGATGTAGAGCTTCAAAAGAGTAATATTATAATGGTTGGTCCGACAGGTTCAGGTAAGACATATCTTGCACAGACTCTTGCAAAGCTTCTTAATGTGCCGTTTGCTATTGCAGATGCAACAGCGCTTACAGAGGCAGGTTATGTCGGTGAGGATGTTGAGAATATCCTGTTAAAGATCATTCAGGCTGCTGACTATGATATAGAAAGAGCACAGCATGGTATCATTTATATTGATGAGATAGATAAGATCACCAAGAAATCTGAGAATGTTTCAATAACAAGAGATGTATCAGGTGAAGGTGTTCAGCAGGCGCTGCTTAAGATCATCGAGGGTACGGTTGCTTCCGTACCGCCTCAGGGAGGTCGTAAGCACCCGCATCAGGAATTTATTCAGATTGATACAACCAATATTCTGTTTATCTGCGGTGGTGCATTTGACGGATTAGAAAAGGTTATTGAGAACCGTGTCGGTAAGAAATCAATCGGCTTTGGCGCAGAGCTTGCCGATAAGATGGAAGAGAATGTCGGAGAAATATTGAAGCAGGTGACACCGTCTGATTATGTCAAATACGGTCTTATACCAGAATTTATCGGTCGTGTACCGGTTACTGTAACTCTAGACCTTCTTGATGAAGAGGCTTTGATGAGAATACTCACAGAACCTAAGAGCGCTATATGCAAACAATATAAGAAATTATTTGAGCTTGATGGCGTTGAGCTTGAGTTTGAGGAAGAGGCACTCAGAGCCATTGCAAAGGAATCTATGGAAAGAAAGACCGGAGCACGTGGACTTCGTTCTATAATTGAGAAGAGTGTCAATGATCTTATGTATGAGATTCCTTCGGATGAGACGATTTCTAAGTGTATCATTACTAAAGAAACAGTTGAGGGTACAGGACAACCGGATATCGTATATTCTGATTCTCCAAGACCGAGAAAGAATTTCTCAAAACGTTACACCAAGAAAAACAGCGGTGAAATTGCATAGTGATTTAGAGGGCTATTGATAAAACAATAGCCCTTTTTGAAAAGGAGTATATGCATGGATTCTAAGGATGTGGCAAAGAATATAGGTTCTAAAGAATATTCGCAATTAAATGATTACAAAAACACTCAGGTCGGAATTGTTAATGCATTAGTTTCCTGTAATAATATAAGTGATTCAATTATTATCGAGGTAAATGTCTTAGATGGTAAGGGATCATTTGATGTAACAGGTAATGTGGGCGAAACCTTTAAAGAGTCTGCAAGAACAGCATTATCCTGCATAAGAACACTTCCTGATATCAAAAAGCTTCCGGATGGTTATTTTGAAAACCATATCATTCACGTTCATGTTCCGGGCTGCAGGGAGACTGTTGACGGTACGTGTGCAGGAGTACCAATAGCGGTTGCGCTTTATTCGGCTATACTTAATAAAGAGGTTGATTTAAAGGCTGCTTTGACGGGAGAGCTTACCATTAAGGGAATTATTCTTCCGGTATCGGATGCTGAGGGGAAAATCATAAATACTGTTAATGCTGATATGAAGAAGCTCATTATGCCTCAATTAAACAGGGCTGAAGTTGAAGCAATAGAGGATATCGATCTATCTAAGCTTAATATTATCTATGTAAGCAGAATTGAAGAGGTAATTGAGAACAGTATCGTCAAAAGATCATTTGTACTGAAAAAAACTGATAAAGAGAAATAACACTTAGTGTTGGAGGATAAAGCTTATGGTTATTAAAAGCGCAACTCTTGAAACCGTATGTGGAATTACAAGCACGTTACCAAGAAATAATAAGGTTGAGATAGCATTTGCCGGCAAATCCAATGTCGGTAAATCATCACTTATCAATGGCCTTCTTAATCGAAAAGCCCTTGCAAGAACGTCAAGTACACCCGGCAAAACCCAGACTATTAATTTCTATAATATTAATGAGTCGTTCTATTTTGTTGACCTGCCCGGATATGGTTATGCTAAGGTTTCTGTTAAAGAACGTGAAAAATGGGGTAAGATGATCGAGAGATATCTCAATAATTCAGAAAAGCTTGTGCTGGTTTTTCTTTTGATAGATATTCGTCACGAGCCTTCGGCAAACGATAAGCTGATGTATGACTGGATCGTTCAGAATGGTTTTTCACCTGTTATCATCGCGACAAAGCTTGATAAGATCAAGAGGTCACAGATTCAGAAGAATACAAGTGTTATACGGAAAGCGCTTGGCATGGATCAGGATGATATAATGTTTACCTTTTCGGCTCAGACTAAGCAGGGGAGAGATGAGATATGGGCGTACATCGAGTCGATGATGTGAGGTTACATATGAAAAAATAGTAGCTGTAGATCTGATTTTTCTGATATGTCGGAAATATTAATTATGATTCAAAAGAAACAAAAATAGAAATAAATAACAAAAATGGCGGGATCGTATCAATCCCGCCATATCTCATTTATAAGATATTGATAAATCTGTTCATTTTTATTCTTCCATGAGTCGCATATATGTATTGCCTGATCCTTGTCAGGTACAGTTAACTTGATCTCTAACAGAGTCTGCTTCTTTTCTTTGATGCTGCATTGGACTATATATTCATTGCCTGACGGATAGTATTCCGCGGATATTGCAGACTCGTTACGGAAGCTTAGCTTTTGAGACTTAAGATAATTATTGATATCCGTTTTGATCGAATCATCAAGCTTAAAATCCAATAATTTAATGGTTTCCATGCCCTGTTCGGTTATCTCATAAATAGTGTGATTTCTCTTTGTATGAGGCTTTATATAATCATTTTCAACCATTTCATTTAATGCGATCTGCAGATCAAAAAAAGCATTAGAATTTAATTCCAAAATGAATTGGGATATTTGAGAAACAGACAGTGGAAAATCAACTCTGTTTAACATATATAAAATTATTAATTTATAAAGCACAAATCCTTCACTGGTCATGATAAACTCCGTAATCTGATCATACTTATCAAATGCTATAAACTTAATTATTCAATGTTAGCTTTGACAGCCTCACTTACAACGTCAGCAACTCTTGGGTCAAATGCTTCCGGCATGATGAAGTCTTCGTTTAATTCCTCATCAGATACAAGACCGGCTAAAGCAACAGCGGCTGCAAGCT
>OMSZ01000283.1 GCA_900313855.1 uncultured Eubacteriales bacterium | reverse complement strand
TACTGGAAAAGAAGTGATTCCCAATCCGATTGTCACTGTGACAAATCCGGAAGATGGTGAAAAAAGTATCACCTTGGAAAACGGTAAGGATTATACCGTGACATGTCGTAATAATATTGTAGTTGGCGAAGCAGATATGACAATTACAGGAAAAGGGAATTATACAGGTTCAATAAATACAAAATTTACGATTAATCCTGCACCAATCAGCTCTGCAACTATAGCTGATATGGAGACACCTTATTCAGGTAAGGCAATTATACCTGTGGTACAGGCTAAACTTAATGATTTAGAACTGGTAGATGGTAATGATTACACGATAGAAATCACAGGGGGGAAACTGACAGAGATTGAAGAGCATGAAGAAGGTGATACAGAAAGAGCTGCAATCGATAGTGGAATATATACACTAACTATTACCGGAATTAATAATTTTACCGGGACTGTAGAAAAGACAATGCGAATTGTCGGTACATCCATAGAAAATGCCAAAATAGATGTGCAAGATGTTCAATATGCGGTAGAGGATGATGGAAAGAAGTATGAACCTGATGTTATTGTTACATTAGGCAGTAAGATATTAGATAAAGACAAAGATTATAAAATTGAATATTTCAATAATGAGAAACCTGGACAAGCTAAGGCTAGAATTACAGGAATCGGTGCTTATGAAGCGGAGGTAGACAAACTTTTTAAGGTTCTTCCTATTCAGTTATTCGACAATGGGAATGAAGAAAAGAATGCAGTCATTGATGTTTCAGATATGTCCTATGATGTGGAGTCACCGGACAAAGAATATAAACCGGAAGTTACGGTATCTTTAGAGGGTACAGCACTTAAAGATGGTGAAGATTATACAGTCAAATATATGAATAATACTAAACCCGGAGAGGCCAAGGTTATCGTTGAAGGAGCAGGGGTTTATGCAGGAAAAGGTGAAACAACCTTTGCTATTGCATGGTTGAAGCTATTTAGTGATGATGAAGAGAATAGCGCTCAGGTTGAGGAGATTGTAGATCAAGAATATAGCGGTACAGAACTTAAACCGTCAGTTGCTGTAACATTGAATGGTAATAAACTTGAGCAGGACAAGGATTATAAGGTTATTTATGACAATAATATTAATGTCGGAACTGCGTTAGCCAAGATAATTGGAGTAGGAAACTATATATTAGGAGGAGAAAAGACAGTAGAATTCAAGATTGTAGCTTCTTCTATTGCTAACGCCAAGATTGATGTTAAAGATATTAAATATGAAAATGCTGATAAAGATGGAAAGTATATGCCTAAGCCTGTTGTTACTATCGGTGATAAGCAGTTAGAAGAAGGTAAGGATTATTCTTTGACTTATTCTGATAATGATAAGCCGGGTGATGGAACAGTTAAAGTAACAGGAATCGGCAATTATAAGGATGATGCTACAGCAACATTTAAAATAATCGGACAGTCACTGTTTGGAGAGGATGAGTCCACTATAGGCGGAAACACAGACGAAACAGAAGATAGTGGAAATGCTGGCGGAACAGAAGGTGGAGAATCATCCGGAGATAAAGAAAATAATGATGGGACGGATAATATTGGTAAAAAAGGTGCCATTGTTGCTGCGATTTCAGATTACACATATACCGGATCACAAATTAAACCTGATATAAACTTAACTATGGATGGTGAAGAACTTAAGCAGGGAATTGATTATGAGATTACTTACAACAATAATGTGAATGTAGGTAAAGCAACAGCTACAATCAAAGGAATAGGAAAATATACATATGGTGGGGAAAAAACAGTAGAATATAATATTTTACCTGCTTCAGTAGAAGCAGCAGTAATTTCTTCAATTCCTGATCAGCATGCAAATGGTAAGGCAATTACACCTGATGTAACAGTTACTATAAGTGGAACAGTTATGAAGAAATCTGAAGATTATACAATATCATATGCAAATAATGTTAATGCAGGAACTGCAACCGTTACTGTTAAAGGAATAGGTAATTATACCGGTGAAAAGAATGCAACATTTGTGATTAAGGCGGCAGACCCGGGTACAACATCATCAGGTGGCGAGGAATCAAAGTCGGGTGAAACAAAGACAGAAACAACAGATAGTACAAAGTCCGATGCTACACCGACAACACCGGTGGCAGATGTTAATGTTGTAAAACCTGCAGACAAAGGAAAATTGTTATCTGTAGATAGTTTAAAGGCAACATTAAAGGTTACTTCTTCTGATGCATCAAATCCTACGGTTGCTTATGTTGGTACAACTAATAAGAAGGCAACAACAATAACAATTCCTGATGCTATAACCGTTGATGGCATTACATATAAAGTGACAAGTATCAGCGCTAAGGCACTTGCGGGTAATAAGAAGATTAAGAAGATTACAGTTGGAAAAAAAGTAACTTCTATAGGGAAAAATGCATTTAGTAACTGCAAAAACCTTAAGACCATAACGATAAAGACATCAAATCTTAAGTCTGTAGGTAAAAATGCAATTAAGGGTATCAACAGCAAAGCAACAATTAAAGTTCCAAAAAAGCAGTTAAAGGTTTATAAGAAGTTATTTGGTAAGAAGACAGGCTTTAAAAAGTCAATTAAGATTAAGAAGAATTAAGCGATTTAATTTTAGACGATAAGGAGAGATAAATAGTGAAGAATAGTAAAAGAAAGATATTTAATAGAATAATTGTTATGTGCTTGATTATGTTATCATCGATAATGTGCACACGGAAAGTTAATGCTGCGACTTTTGATGAGATGTGGAAAAATGATGTGACAATTATTAATGGCAGTTCGGATATTCAAGATAACAATAATTATATGTATTACTCGTGTTATATTGATGATCTGAAAAAAACAGAGACGGTTCATGTTGTTTCAAGTAATCCCGAGGTTGTAAGGGTAGTTGATATTAACAATTATAATTATCTAAAGGAAGTGACTTTAAAAGATAAAGAAGATGACTGGCAGGCAGAGATTGAAATATGCAGTTGGCATCCGGGAACAGCAACAGTTACAGTTGAAATATTGAAGAATGGGACTGTTGCAGAGACAAGAAAGATTAATGTAACTGTTGTAGAGACAGAACCGGTTTTTCCTGAATCATTGTCAAATAATAACAATATGATGGCTGGAATTGCCAATGAACAAACAGAACTTGAATTAGACAGAATCTCTGAAACAGGTAAAATTACGTTGTCGTGTAGCGGTGATGCACAACTTATTGTTCTTACATGTAATGAAAAACATCCGGGTTCTACATGGAAAAATATATGGAGAACATTGACAGCAGATGATACAGTTTATTATTCGCCTTATGACAGATATTATTTTGAAGCGACAAAACCGGGTACATGTGTATTGACGGTTAAAGTTGAACAGGACGGTAAAACATATACCAAAAGTTATACAATTAATGTTGAAAAAAATGTTAATGCATTTAAATCTATTAAGTTTGGCAGCACAGAAATAAAAAAAGTATTTAATAAGAATGCATTTGGTGTATTAAAAAAGAAAAAGTATAAAAAAGTAGTATACGGAAAAACTTTGTCTTTGAAGCTTCAAAAGGGTTACAAGCTTATCAGTGTCAGATATTCAAAAAGCGGATTTATGATAGGGGAAGCACTTAATAATACTAATTTTAGTAAGGCTGTTAAAATGAAAAAGAGTGGCGGTTCATATAAGAGTAAGACCAAGATTTCTAATAAGGCAGATGCAATCTGGATAGCATATAAGGATTCAAAAGGATATAGACATGACAGAGTTCTATATTATTGATTAAATAAGATAATTGAAAGCAGTCAAAAGGCTGCTTTCTTTTTTAAGTCTTTTGCAGGCTTTAGGATTCTGAATTGCTTTTGACTGCGTTTCGCCGGAGTAAATAAGTAGTGGCTGATTTTTCGAGAATTTTCAATAATTCAAACAAATTCTTGAAAGAATATAATCAGCTTGTAAGAATTAAAATGTTATAGTATTATGTAGAAAAATCAACTTTTGATAATCAATTCATATTAATTATATATTATAATGTAAGTTGAAAAGGAGACTTGACATTGGCTTCACATATTAAGTATTTATCTATATCAATATTGTTATTTGTATTTTTACTAAGTAGTATGAGAGTAGTTGTCCATGCCGAAGAACATTCAGTGGAGTATGAAGGAGCTACTTACACATATTCGGATGCGGGAATACTAATATCTGCCGAGAACGCAATAGGAGCTGTTGATCTTGCAGCTTTGGCAAAGGATAATAATATTACATTGAAGGTCATAGGTAAGAACGCCTTTACTTATGGTAATAATATAACTTCAGTTAATATTCCGGCATCGGTAATGATAATTGATGAATATGCTTTTAGTGACTGTGGTAATCTGACAAAGTTGACCTATGAGGGACAATCACAATTAACATCCATTGGTTTAGGCGCTTTTTCTCTTGATTATGCATTTAGTGAATTTTATCAGGCAGATGCTGGAGATGGTGGAAAGTTCAATTTTCCGGAAGGCCTTACAACAATTTCCGGATATGCATTTCTAAGTACTACGCCGAAAGAAGTAATTATTCCGGAAAAATGCGGTCAGATTGGCGATAACGCATTTGAGTCAGATTCAGCATTTTCTGTCATTATATACAATAATAACATTGTGATAGGAGATGGAGCCTTCTCCGGTACAACAATAATATACGCTAATCCCGGTTCGTCAGCGGCTCAGTATGCTGGAGACAATGGGAATACATGTAATCCCATTACAGATGAAAGTAAGCAAAGTGACGGAGAAAGTGGAGAATCAGGCGAGCAGGCAAATGCCGGTGATAGTACAGGGGAAACTTCGGCGCCTGAGAAAGAACGTGACGATAAAGGAAACGATAAAAACAATCAAAGTTCCGGTGAACAAACTGGAAAAGAAGCCGAGATTGATAAAACTGTTAATGGCGAAAATGTGCAGAATGATGATGGGAAAAAATTGACTGAGGTTAATATTGAAATCGGAAAAGAATATACAGTGGGGAATCTGGTATATAAGGTAAAAAGCGATAACGCGCTTACACTGTTAAAGGTAAAGAAAAAGTCAATAACTACCCTTAAGGTGCCTGCAAAAGTCACTATTAATGGAAGTGCATATCCGGTTACAGGTGTCTCGAAGAAGGCGTGTTATAAATTATCTAAGTTAAAAACCGTTTCAATAGGCAATAATGTGACAGTTATAGGTAATCAGGCTTTTATGGGCTGCAAGAAGTTGAAGACCGTTACAATGGGAAAGAAGGTAACTGAGATTGGAAGTAAATGTTTCTGTAATGATAAAAGCTTGAAAAAGATTGTGATAAACAGCAGAAAGTTGAAGAAAGTCGGGAAAAATTGCATGAAAGGCACACCGAGTAAGAGGTATATGATACCTAAAGGATGTGCAAAGAAGTATAGGAAATTGTTTGTATAATCCGGTACACGGAATAATTAATTCCTGCGAGAAAGTGTCGGTTAATTAATGTTAGGGTACTAGTCTGTAAACGTATCATATTCATCATCCGGCATGCTGATGAATATATCCTCCTCTTCAGTTGTTTTTTTGCTATTCTTTTTGCCGGAGGTCGTATCTCCGGCATTTTTTGTGGTTGTTGACGAGGTGTTGTTTGAGGAAGTATTGTTGTCTGTTGTGGTTTTGGTAGTAGTGTTATTATTCAATGCTGTTTCGGAATTATTTGAACCTGTAACAGCATCACTTGCTGCTGCCTCAGTAGTCCCAGAGTTAGTAGCACTTGTGCTTGTAGTTTCTGTAGTGTGAGAATTAGTATTGTTGTTTTCGTTTGTTGTTTTTTTCACTGTATCACTTTTACCAGTTTCCTTATCCGAGTCTTTCTCCATGGTCGGTGTAGTTGTATTTTTAGTTTCGGAATCATTTAGTGCCGCATAGGTAAAATCGTTAGGCCACAACGGTAGTGGTGTTCCAAAGAAACTAAAGCCTGCGTATGCGAGAATAACTATTATAAGGATAACTATACTCTGAAACAGTTTTCTCTTAAGTTTAACGGAATTATCTGAATCAAATAAGGGCTTGTTGGCAGAAGGATTAGTTATGTTGGTATAGCTGCCTGAGGGCATTATTGTTTTTGAGTGCTTGATTTTGTCAAGCTGAGCTTTTCTTTCCGTACTCATTTCAACAGGTGGGATAATAAATGCCTGATACAATGCGTCCATGCTTTGATATCTGTCAGCAGGATGCAGACTAAGCCCTTTCATTATAACGTCAGCCCGCCATTTATCAGCGTCAATGTTGTCAGATATATGAGAAATGTTGTCAGCAGATTGGCGAAGCAAAGCATCAGCCGGAGTTATCCCCGTAAGTGCATAGTACATAGTTGCACACAGACCATACACGTCCGTCCACGCACCGAGTTTGCCGGAAGGCAAATATTGTTCCGGTGGGGCAAATCCGGGTTTTAATATGACTGTTTTATTCTCTGTTTCACCAATGTCTTCAAAAGCGGCTGAACCGAAGTCGATAAGATAAAGCTTATTGTCCGTTCCGATTATCAGATTTTCGGGAGTGATATCGCGGTGAAGAAGACCGCTTGTATGTATCTTTGATATATCGCTCATTACAGGAATAATTAGTGCAGACAATTCTTCGATTGATAAAGGTTCGTTTTCTTCAACGTATTGTTTGAGTGTAATACCGTCAATAAAATCCATTACAATATAGACGGTATCATTTTCTTCAATGATATCGTGAATACTTACAAGGTGTTCTAATGTTGAGAATTTTGAGAGAATTCCAGCTTCTTTAAGGAAATGTCTTCTGCCTTTTTCAAAGGCTTCCTGTTTGCCTTTGTATGAGGATATCTTGTTGCTGTCAGGAGTACGGTATGCAGATGCATCTGGAAAATATTCTTTGACAGCATAGATTTTATTGGAGTCTGTTTTTCTGCATTTGTAAGTTATGGAAAAACCACCTTCACCAATAACGTCTTCTATTATGTAGTTGTCTGAAAGGACGGTATCCTTTGGTAATGAATGTGAAGTTATTGATTTCATGGTTTTCTCCATAAGTCAGATAGTAATTTTTGTTGCGGTATAAAATAACGGAAGTTTTCGAGCATTATGAGATGTACGAAGTACCTCTCATAATATGCCGGCTTAGCTTCCGCGCTGTTATTCGTAAATTCAACTATAATCCCACTGAAAATGTTTTCCGCAAAATGCTACGAATGATAATTCGCAATCGCCAAGTCTTATTATATCATGAGATTTGAGTGTTACAAAGTGTTTTGGCTCTACAAATTTGTCATTGATATAGACGGTGCTGGTATCGGTTTGTAGAGAGAAGTGAGCATATATATCATCATATGTGATTATAGCATGGTTACATCTTGAAACTGTAGATTCTTTGAAAAGTATCACGTCCATACTTGTGTCGCGACCAATGTGGTTTTCACCTGAATAAAGAGTAAAACAATCACCTTCCATATTGCCATTTATACATACTAACCAACCAGTGAGTCTGCGCTTGTTGGATTGGATATAAGTGTTTTGCATATCATTGTCGGGAACAAATGTATCAATGCCGGATTGGTCTTTGCCGGTTATGTCTTTGACGGAAATATCCGCTTGTATGCCTGCACAGTGAGGACATGATTTTAATTTGTCCGCATTGTAGTAGTGGCCGTTTTTGCATTTTACAAGATTCATATTTCTTCCTTTCTTATAACACTTTGAATATGTTCGTCCTATCGCCAAAGCATATTTCGCTTCCGGCTTCAAGGACATAGTTGTGCTTGGGAATAAGCCTGATGTCCCCTTGTATAAATGTGCCGTTTCTCGAATAATCGGTTATCTCGTATTCGCCCTGATCTTCATGATAAATGAGTCTGCAATGAAGCCTGCTTACCATAGGAAGTTGAATTATAATGTCAGCCACATTACCGTCACGCCCAATCATTATTGGTTGTTCCGGCTCTATCTTTACAAAGTAGCCGTTGTAT
>OMSZ01000392.1 GCA_900313855.1 uncultured Eubacteriales bacterium | reverse complement strand
TAAGGGAATTGTTCAACCAGATAAGAATTCAGCTTAAGAAGATAGATTCTGCAATGATGAGTATAAGGAGAAATGCACTTAATTATTCAATATCCCAGTACGAGGAGATTACCAATGAGAATATGGATATGGTGTATGATACCAAGCTTAAGTTCGAAAATTACAGGGAGCTTGTGGAACAGAGAAAAGCAGAGCTTATCGAAATACATTTTAATGTAAAAAAGCTAAGCAGAGAGGATGAGGAAAAACTTTCGAATCTAAAGACTATAAGTGAGTATTTGGGAAGAACGATAGATGAGCATCAGAAGATTTTGACAAGTCATTTTAATCTCAAGGATCTGTATTCAAAGGAGATGGATAATCTGTCGGTTGTGTCCATGGTGAAAAGATTTTCCCTTAGAAATGAAGTGTATGAAAAGATACTCGATAAGCCGGAGGCACTTGCTAATATGTCGTATCTTATATCGCCTTTGTTGAACAATGACGTTTTCAGTGTGTATGATCCGAAAAGCGCAGCGTCTTTTCAGAGAACCATTAGAAAGAAAAATGAAGAGAACAGCACTGAGGATATAGAATTTGATGAAGAACTATGGAAAAAGGAAAAGGAAGCAAGAATAAGAGAGATAAGAAAGAAGTATGAAACCTGTCTTACCTATATTTTGTCAAGAGCAGTTGAAAATGGTGCGGTAACATTGAAGGATCTGGCAGATGAGATATATAGCAGTGAAACAGAAGAGGAAATAGATTCAAAAATAAGTTCATTGATTCCCACTATTGATGTTTTCAAGGAAGTAATGGTCGAACTTATTAAGGTTAGAGTTCTTAATATAGAGGCATTTAAGAAAGAACGTCGGGAAAGCTTTCATGATGAGACGGAAGTTCTTGAGGTGAATGGTATGGTGCTGGATATATTGGATGATATAGACCGGGATGAAAAAATAAGGAGTATAACAATATCAAAAGACGGCGAGTCGAAAGTGGTGTTTAGTAATATATGTGATGCCCAGGGTATTCCTAAGGAGATAAGATGTTCTAACGTGATAATTGAGATAGGGAAGGAGCAGGTAAATGACATTTGAATTTGGTGATATTAAGACCTCACAGGAGATATTCTATTATTTGTTACAACACCATGAATTGAGAGAAGACAAAGAACAGAAACTGTACAGGGCATATTTTGAAAATGAGAATATACAGATGCTTGTGAAAAGTCAGGGCGAGGCATCAGAATGTAAGATAGAGCGGTATGGCAATACCATCTACCTTATTCCTGATGAGGGTAATACATATCTGGGCTTTTCCAAAAGTCAGTTGAAGAAGCTACTCTGCAAGTCGGATGCCGCAGACAAGGATTACTATCTTGCACAGTTTGTTATACTTACATTGCTTATAGAATTCTATGATGGTCAGGGTAGTAGTGCCAAAACAAGAGATTACATTCGTGTCGGTGAACTGCTTAACAGTGTGTCTGAGCGTCTTAAGGAGGGGGCTGACCGCATGGATGAGGATGAACAGGATAGAGTCGGGATTGCATTTTCTGATATGTTGACGGCATACGAAGCTTTGAAATCGGACGAGAACGGCAGGAAGACAAAGACCACTAAGGAAGGCTTTATTCATAATATACTTGTATTTCTTGAGAATCAGGGACTTATTGAATATGTTGTGGCGGATGAGATGGTACTTACCACGAAGAAGCTTGATAACTTTATGGATTGGAATATTCTTAATGAGAATAATTACAGGAGAGTACTTACTGTACTGGGGGTGAACGACGATGTCGAAGCTTAATGCGATAAGACTTATCAATATCAATTACAATAATAATATGATCAGAATAAATGATGAGACTATGTATTTTAATGGCGAGAACACACTTATTTCACTTCAAAACGGTGGCGGAAAGACTGTACTTGTACAGATGATGATGGCGCCTTTTGTACATAAACGTTATCGCAGTCTGCCTGACAGACCATTCGAGAATTTCTTTACGACCAATAAGCCTTCATTTATTCTTGCAGAATGGACGCTTGATGGTGGGGCAGGCAGGATGATGAACGGTTTTATGGTAAGAAGGAATCAGAGTGACAAAGATGAGCAGACCGATATGTTGGAAATTACCGGGATAATCAGTGAATACGGCAGTGTGTGTATGTGGGATATCAATAATCTTCCGGTGGTAGAGAAGACTAAGAAGGAGATGACATTAAAAGGATACGCTGCTTGTGTTCAGATATTCGACGGCTTCAAGAAGGATAGAGAAGCTAAGTTTTTTCATTACGACATGAATAATTCCGGACAGCAGAGACAATATTTTGATAAGCTTATGGATTACAGGGTTGATTACAGAGAGTGGGAGGATATAATCAGGAAAATCAACTTAAAGGAGGGTGGACTTACCGAGCTTTTTTCTGACTGTAAAGACGAGAAAAGCCTGATGGAGAAATGG
>OMSZ01000247.1 GCA_900313855.1 uncultured Eubacteriales bacterium | reverse complement strand
TGAAAAGACACACTAAGATGTAGTCAACGTGAAAAAGCAAAACAGACAAAAAAATAGTACTGCAATGGTAGCAGTACTATTAATTCATTAAGCCTTACGGCTATTCATATTGTATTGATATTAAGCTCTCTCAACTTTACCTGAACGTAAGCAAGATGTACAAACATAGACTCTCTTAGGAGTTCCGTTATCATTAATCTTAACCTTCTTAATGTTTGACTTCCACATCTTGTTAGATCTTCTATGAGAATGACTCACTTTGATTCCGAAATGAGCGCTCTTATCACATATTGAACACTTTGCCACAGTTGACACCTCCTTGAAATAATTAACCTATCGGTTTGCAACACGTCAATTCTATCAGAAGTGTTAAACAAATGCAAGCACAAATTTAAAAAAATAGCAAATTTTGATTTTTACTTGCGTAAGAAGATGTGTAATGGTATGATGTACTTTAGTGTAAACGGTTGGCAGAAATCAATGATTTTTGTATATGACCGGCTAATTATAATATGAAGGAGGTTTCATATGAAGATAGAATTAGAAAGCGGAAACGGCGGCGTAGTTATCGAGAGTGAAGTTATAGCTCAATTTGCCGGTTTGTCTGCAATTGAATGTTTCGGAATTGTAGGTATGGCTACAGTTAACATGAAGGATGGTATAGTTAAGCTACTTAGAGGGGATAGTGTTTCTAAGGGAGTTAATGTTACTGTTTTTGAGAACAATGCCATAACAATTGATTTTCATATTATAGTGGCTTATGGTGTTAGCATTTCGACTGTTGCGGAGAATCTGATGTCGACAGTTAGATATAAAGTTGAAGAGTTTACCGGTATGCAGGTTGAAAAGATCAACGTATTTGTTGAAGGCGTACGGGTTATTGATTAGGAGGAGCTATGAGCCAGAATAATAATCAGAATAAAGTTGGCCTTGATGCAAAGGGATTGCAGTACGCATTTCTTGCCGGTGCCAAAAGTATTGAAGCAAAGAAAGATTATATCAATGAACTCAATGTATTTCCGGTTCCTGATGGTGATACCGGTACTAATATGACTCTTACGATCACCGCTGCAGCTAAAGAGGTTGCAGCTATTACTGAGCCTACATTTGCTAATGTTACAAAAGCAATGTCAACAGGTTCTTTGCGTGGGGCGAGAGGTAATTCCGGTGTTATTTTATCACAGCTTATAAGAGGATTATGCAAAGGCTTAGAGGGTAAGGAGGAGATTACTACCGATGTTGTTGCCTCTGCCTTTGAACGTGCAGTAGCTACTGCGTATAAAGCTGTTATGAAGCCTAAGGAGGGTACGATCCTCACTGTTGCGAAGGGTTTATCTGACAAGGCAACAGAGCTTGCAAAGGCTAATAAGGCGCCACTTGAATTTGCAACAGGTGTATTGGAATATGGAAGAGAAGTCCTTAATAAGACTCCGGATATGCTTCCGGTACTTAAAGAGGCCGGAGTTGTTGATTCCGGTGGTGAAGGACTTATGACGATATTAGAGGGAGCATTTGATGCGCTTACAGGCAAGGTTTCTTATGATTTCTCTAACGGTTATGACGGAGAGAATGCAGGTGGTGTTAAGTCTGACAGACCGGCTCCTGATGCATCAGGTTTAAGACTTACCAATTCACTTGGTATTGACAGAAAATCTATCGATACTTCTCATATCAAGTATGGTTATTGTACAGAGTTTATTATTATTTTAGAAAAGGATTTCCCTAAGACCGAGGAGGAGAAATTCAAATCTTTCCTGTTATCAATAGGTGATTCTTTGGTAGTGGTTGCGGACGATACCATATGTAAGGTTCATGTTCATACCAATCATCCGGGACAGGCGTTTGAGAAGGCTTTAGAGTATGGCTCTCTTACCAGCATGAAGGTTGATAACATGCGCGAGGAGCATAGAGAAAAAGTAATCACTGAGGCTGAGAAAAAAGCAGCCGGAGTAAGTACTTCCTCTAATACTATTGAGATTGCCGGACAAAATGTAAGCTGGATCAATGTTGATAAAAAGGATAAAAATGGTTCAGAGCCTGCCAAACAGAAGGAATATGGTTTTATTGCGGTTTCGGTAGGACAGGGCATGAATGATATATTCAAGGATCTTGGTGTAGACCATCTTATTGAAGGCGGACAGACCATGAATCCAAGTACCGAGGATATGCTTAATGCCATTGATAAGGTTAATGCAAAGACGATTTATATTCTTCCAAATAATAAGAATATAATACTTGCTGCTAATCAGGCTAAGGAGCTTACCGAGGATAAGGAGATAATAGTTGTTCCGTCAAAAACTGCTCCTCAGGGTGTAGCCGCTCTTATTGCATTTGATGCATCGGCTAAGGCAGAGGATAATCTTGAAAACATGATCGGTGAAATGGGTAATGTTAAGACCGGTCAGGTGACCTATGCTGTAAGAGATACCAGCATCGATGGCAAGAATATCAATGCAGGCGATATTATGGGTATTGATGATGATGGAATACAGTCTGTTTCTACCGATCTTGTTGAGGCTACCAAAGAGCTTTTGGCTCATATGATAGATGAGGATTCCGAGCTTATCAGTATATATTATGGTGCAGAAGTCAAGGAAGAGGATGCTAAGGAATTTGAACAATATGTCGAGGAGACCTACGAGGACTGTGATGTGGAGTTCAATTACGGCGGACAGCCGATATATTACTATATACTTTCGGTTGAATGATCGATATGAGCATATCTACAATCTGTGATAAGTGTTTATGCTTTTGTCAGATATATATGGTTTAAATGTTTTTATAAGAGACAAGTGACCGATAGGGACATTTGTCTCTTATTCGATTATGTATATTTAATAATTAATGGAGAGGTCTATGAAGATTTCGGATCCCGTAAAATCATTAAAGGGTGTCGGCGATAAGACAGCTTTAATGTTTGAGAAAATTAAAGTCATGACAATTGAAGATCTGTTACGTCTTGCGCCCAGGAATTATTTAAGCTTTGATGAACCGGTTGATATAGACGAGACAGTTGTCGGGAACAGAGTCGCAATCCGTGCTTCTGTTCAGACATATGTTGATGTTAAAAAGATTCGTAAGCTTACGCTTGTAAGTTGCATGGTGTCTGACGGAACAGGAAGTGTTAAGCTTGTATGGTTTAATTCGCCATTTTTAAAACAGGTATTTCATATAGGACAAAGCTTTATTTTTGTCGGAAACTTGTCAGTACGAGGTAATCTGCTTGTAATGGAGCATCCGGAATATTATACCGAAAAACAATATGAGGAGCTAAAGTCAACCTTACAGCCAATTTACCCGTTAACAACAGGACTTAGCAATAAGGTTGTTACCAAAGCGGTTAAATCGGCGCTTCCGATGCTTGATGAGATTGAGGATAAGATTCCTGAAAATGTGCGGGATACGTTTGAACTTATGCCGCTTAAAGAGGCTATAAATGGTGTTCATTTTCCAAAAAGCTTTGATGATATGCTTATGTGCAGAGACAGAATTGTATTTGATGAGTTCTTTTATTTTCTGGTTCATATGAGGCTTATAAGAGAACGCACTGTAAAAGCAAAGAATCAATATATAATGGATGAACATAAATGGACTGATGATTTCATTAATAATCTGCCGTTTTCACTTACTGTAGGACAATATAAGGCTGTATGTGAGATACTAAAGGATATTAAGGGCGATACTGTTATGAATCGTCTGATTCAGGGAGACGTCGGTTCGGGCAAAACCGTGGTAGCGGAAATCGCATTATTAACTGCGGTAAATAATGGGTTTCAGGCAGCATTTATGGCACCGACCGAGGTGCTTGCTATGCAGCATTATGAGTCATTAATAAAGGATTTTGAAAAGTATGCTATTACAGTTGAATTGCTTACAGGCTCTACTAAGCTTTCAAAAAAACGTGAGATATATGAAAGATTAGAGAATGGTGAGATTGATATAATTGTAGGAACACATGCGCTTATCCAAGAGAAGGTACAATATAACAAGCTTGCTCTTGTGATTACTGATGAACAGCATCGTTTCGGCGTAAGGCAGAGAGAGCTGCTTTCTAAGAAGGGAAGCGAGCCGCATGTACTTGTAATGAGCGCTACCCCGATTCCTAGAACGCTTGCGATAATAATGTATGGAGATCTTGATATCTCTGTTATCAAGGATATGCCGGCAAGCAGAAAGCCGATAAAAAACTGTGTTGTAGGACCTAAGTACAGACCTACAGCATATAAGTTTATGAAGGAACAGATAGATATGGGACATCAGATATATATCATATGTCCGATGGTTGAAGCAGGGGAGAATATGGAGGCGGAGAACGTAACGGAATATGCGGAAAGCCTTAACGGCATTTTCCCTGATACAGTTAATATTGAATTCCTTCATGGTAAAATGACACCGGAAAACAAGAATAGCATTATGGAAAGCTTTTCTAAAGGTCAAATAGATATTTTGGTTTCTACGACCGTGGTTGAGGTTGGAATCAACAATCCCAATGCAACAGTTATGATGATAGAAAATGCCGAGAAATTCGGTCTTGCACAGCTGCATCAGCTAAGGGGGCGTGTCGGACGAGGCGATGCACAGTCATATTGTATAATGCTTTGCAGCTCAGATAATGACAGCTCACGCGAAAGACTTGATATTCTTAATAAAGCTAATGACGGCTTTTTTATAGCCAATGAAGACTTGAAGCTAAGAGGTCCGGGAGATTTCTTTGGTGTAAGACAGAGCGGAGAAATGTTATTTAAGCTTGGCGATATCTACAATAACGCGGAAGTATTAAAAAGAGCAAATGATGCAGTCATATTTTTGGAAAGGCATGATTATCCGCTAAAGGATCTTGTTGAGGATGATCAAAAAGGCATTCAGTTATAAAACTATTGACTTTTTTATATTTTTTATTAAAATTAAACGTGGTGTGAGCTATGAGAGTAATTGCAGGAAAAGCAAGACGATTACAATTGAAGACTTTACCTGGTGATAATACCAGACCGACTACCGACAGGATCAAAGAAACATTATTTAATATGATCTCAGGAGATCTTTATGAGATCAATTTTTTGGATCTGTTTGCCGGAAGCGGAGGAATAGGTATCGAAGCATTAAGTAGGGGCGCATCAAAGGCGGTTTTTGTTGATAATAACAGAAAAGCCTGTGAGGTGATCAAAACCAATCTTAATACAACACATTTTACGGATTGTTCCGAGGTTATGTGCTGTATGGCAACAGAGGCGGTTAAGAGATTGTCCGGGAAAGAAAAGTTTCATATTGTTTTCATGGATCCACCCTATGGTAAAGGGTTAGAGCTTAAGGTTATTAATGAACCGGCATTTATTGATATTTTAGAGGATGATGCGATCATAATAATCGAAGCTGACTTGGATACAAAGGTAGAACTTAAGGATTGTTTGGAGCTTCGTCTGGTAAAGGAAAAGCTTTATAAGACCAACAAACATATCTTTCTGGAAAAGATTTGATTATCGCGTATGATAATGCAAGTAACCATACCATAAGCTATAGAAATGAGGACAGGTAATTGAGTAGAGTTATTTATCCCGGAAGTTTCGATCCGGTTACATACGGGCATCTGGATGTTATCAAACGTTCCGCTGCCATGTTTGATGAGGTTATAGTAGGTATTTTATCCAATAATGCCAAAAATCCTTTGTTTTCGATCGGGGAAAGAAAGGAAATGCTTGAGATGGCTGTTAAGGACTTTGATAACGTTAAAGTAATTACGTTTGAGGGTCTGTTGATAGATTATATGAAAAAGCACGATATTTCGGTAATAGTAAGAGGTCTTCGTGCCGTAACTGATTTTGAATATGAGCTTCAGATAGCCCAGAGTAACAGAAAAGTAAGCCGTGATACTATTGATACTGTTTTCCTGACAACTAGTATTGAGTATGCATACTTAAGCTCAAGTATAGTTAAGGAATATGCAAGATACGGAACTGATGTAACTGATTTTGTTCCTGACTTCGTGGCGAAAAAGCTTAAAGAAAAATTACTTTGAATTACTTAAGACTTATAGGTTATCATTTACTGTATAGGGTCAAAGCAACTATGGTAAACGATGGCTTTGAGATACATTAATAAGAAGAATTGGAGGACAATATAGTGGCTAGAAAAAGTATTGAAGATGTAATGAATGATATCGAGGATTTTATGAACAGTTGCAAAACTACAGCTTTATCATCTAATAAAGTGGTTGTGCCAAGAGATGAGTTTGATGAACTGTTTGGTGATCTAAAGGTTAAGATCCCGGCTGAGATCGATCGATGCAAGAAGATAATGCGTAACAAGGAAGCTATCCTTATGGATGCAAGGAAGACTGCAGATGAGATCATTGCCCAGGCACGTGCCCAGGCTGATCAGATGGTTTCTGAGACTGCTATTGTTAATCAGGCTAATCAGCAGGCTTATGAGACTGTTGAACTTGCCAGAGTTCAGGCTAATGATATGTTAGCATCCGCTGTTGCCCAGTCTAATGAGATACGCTTAGGTTCTATGCAGTATACTAATGATATTATGATGGGAATCCGCAATTATGTTGAAGCTACCCTTCAGGCAGAACGCGCTAATTATGAGAATCTTATATCAACGCTTGAGAATGATTATATGATCGCAAGTGCTAATATTGAAGAAATACAGGGACAGATTGTTGAATTTACCGGTGATCCTAACAGCGTGCAGAAGGCTCCGTCAATGAAGACAGCGGCTAATGGTAAAGCGGTTCCTCCTGCTCCAAAGGCTAAACAGAGCATGGTTGAAAAGGTAAAGCAGGCAGTAGGCGGTAAAGAGGAAAAGGCAGTTAAGTCTGAAGAAGAGATCATTAAGGATATCAATGTAAAAGAGATAGTAGACATTACACCGGATACTCCTAAGAAGCCTGCACAGACTATAGCGTCTAATGAGGAACAGGCAGTTGCTTCAGAGCCTGTTAAAGAGTCGGTAGCTTCTGATAATAGGCCAAGTCTTAATGATATATTTCAGGAGATAGAAGCTGAGGATCAGATTGCGGTTACGGAAGAGAAACCGAAGAAGGTTAAAAAGATAGTTAAGAAGAGAAATCCGGTTATCCACACACCTCAGACAGCGCAGGAGACTGTAGCTAAGACTGTTGAGGCAGCAACTAAGAATCAGGTTGATAAAACGGTGTACAGGGCAAACGGTGAGCAGGAAAGGGAAGTGCCTCCGATGGAGGGTAATGTTAAACGTGGTCCTCGTGTAGGCAGATCGATGGTTGAGGATGTCGCATCAGATCAGACTGCTGTTGCAGAAGAGGTTAATGCACCTTCCGGAAAATCTGTTGGTACTATTGATGATTTTTCTATGGAGCCTAAGTTCTAATGTTTAATATATATTAATGTCAGAAACAGAGTACCTGTGGCGATAATAAGCTTATCACACAGGTACTTTTTTATTGTGTTTTTTTCATAATTAAGTACGCCTTTGATCTGAAACGCTGTACAAAGACCGCCAAAGGAGGAAAGAAACATAATTAGTGCAGTGATATATTTATCTGAAATTGAAAGATTTTCAATAAGCTTAAGACCGTTGGTTATTTCTAACATTGAAAGGCTGCATTTAGCTGCTGTCAAAAAGAAGGGGTCTTTAATTGAACATCTTTCTATAAGATGTAAACCGGTTTTAGATACTATTGAAAAAATAATAACGTATATACCGATAGTTACCATTATTTTGGCTGAATCGATCAGTGAGCCGTTATCGTTATTATGAATGATAACGGTAGTATCTTTATTGGGAATACTGCGTGTATTTATCATCAGGTTATCATTTTTTGTTTTGCCGGATATAAGTATCAGAACAAAGAATAATATAGATGGAGTATATATTAGAAAAAGGAAAGCAGGAAGTGAAAGCATTTTGTCAGGCATCAGCCTATAGACAAAGCCTATTAGAAACATCGGACTGGCCTGACTTACAACAGCAAGCAGTCTGTTGGCTTCTTTGTTGCCGATATAACCATAATTTACAAAATCATTTAATATTTTTGCCCCTATCGGATATCCACACAAATTGCCCAAAAGGAAGGAGATGAAAATATAAATATCAGGTATTTTCTTTTTGAGATAAAATGTAAGAGTTTCATAAGAATGTGAACTTGAGATGGTATTGGTGATAATGATAAATGGAAAAAGAGCGGGGATCAACGCCTGATACCAAAGAAGAAGACCGTAGGAAGCGCCTGCTATTACTTCTTTATGAAATATCAACGACAGAAACAGAAGAACAGTTAATAATATGGTTTTGATCATAGATTACCTATGGTGATAAGCTTATGAAATTGTATGCCGTAGGTTATACTATTATTACGGACTGTTCGTATTCATTTTTTAGTATTATTCCGTATTTGTTATAGAACATCTGTCGATATATTGAGTTTTCGTATACTTCACGATCAAAAAGAGCCTTACCGCTTGATGATAAAACTTTGTAGGCGTTTGCCGGTTTATTGATAACAGGAACGGTACATGTTTCCTGCATGGTTTTGATAAGCTTGGAAGCGCTTTCCTTAAAGCCTGATAATCTTATGTATTCGACTTTATCTGCAGAGTGCTCATTCATAAGTTCTTTGCTGCGTGAAAGCATAACATTTAATAGGGCACGTCTTATTCTGGCGTTGGTTGTGTGTTTGCCGGAAAGAGAATCGATAAGACTGTCAAATGAAGAAGGAAGGATAGAAAGCCGGTTTATTGTATTGCATAATTCTTCGCTTACTTCATAATATTGTGAGAGTGCTCCTTTTTCTTCGATCAGACGGCTCTGAAGAAAGCTCAAAAAATCATCAGAAAAGATCGGAAGTGCGCAGGGGTCGTCATTTATAAGCTCAGATACATTAGCGGGTAAAAGGCTGTTGATGGTATCATTTTTTGATAGAGCTTTTCGTATAGCAGTTGATGAACATATAACATTGTCTGTATCTATGCTGTTGTGATTATTGTGTGATCTTTTAATAACACAAGGAGTGATCGGAATATTATATTTTCTGATCGCTTTAATGTAATCAATAGCCAGGATGTTGTTGGGGTATTGCAGAACATCCTCATATTTTTTCTCGGGATAAGCATTCTTTATGGCATTAGCCCTTGCCTTGGGAAATGACATTCCTTCAGAAAGAAATGTCTTGAGATATTTTTGGTAGTTTTCAGGTTCATAAAGGAATATATCTGCTAGCTCTGAAAGCACATTTATATCATCACATTCGGCTCCGAAACAGAGAGTATCAATGATACCGGTTTTGTATAAGATATTGACTCCGGCACAGGCAAAATGTTCGGATGAAGCGGAAGAATAAAGACTTGGCATTCCGATTATTATATCAGCTCCGCCAATAAGAGCACATTTTGTTCTTACAGACTTAGGAAATACGGCAGGTTCTCCACGCTGCACGTAGTCACCGCTTAAAGCTATCACAATATTTTTTTCCGGATATAGCTTTTTGATCTTTAAAATCTGATATTCATGTCCTTTGTGAAAAGGATTGTATTCTGCAATAATGCCAACATGCTTCATGAAAATGCCTCCGTTTTATACCGATTATAATTTTTTATCTGAATTAGTTGAGTAATGATTTATTTTTAATATATTTTTTACTTATATATATAATAAACTATACCGTTTTTTCGCTTTACATTCAAGAATAATTATGATACATTTAAAAAGTCTTAGGGCATGGCTGCCCGATTTCCCCGATTACATACAATTTATATTCTAAGCCGGAGGTAATCTCCGCGTAAAGACTTAATAGAGAAAGTCTGTTTAAAAAAATCGAACTTATTTTCGATTTTTTGTTGACAAATGAAATATAATAGATTAATATAATAAAAAACGAACAAACGTTCAGGAGGTAATATGATATGGCAGGAACAGATATGACAGATAAGATGAAAGCGTTAGATGCGGCTTTGGCTAATATTGAGAAGCAGTTTGGTAAGGGAACGGTTATGAAACTTGGCGATTCGGCAGCCAATATGAATATAGAGGCAATCCCAACAGGTTCATTAAGTTTGGATCTTGCGCTTGGAATCGGCGGAGTACCTAAGGGAAGAATTATAGAGATATACGGACCTGAATCAAGTGGTAAGACAACAGTTGCACTGCATATTGTTGCTGAGGTGCAGAAGAGTGGAGGAATAGCAGGATTTATTGATGCAGAGCATGCATTAGATCCGGTTAATGCCTCTAAT
>OMSZ01000282.1 GCA_900313855.1 uncultured Eubacteriales bacterium | reverse complement strand
TCAGCAGGCATATCATGAAAAAAATAAGATCAGAGACCTTGCACTGCTTACTTTAATGCTTGGTACAGGTATACGTGTATCTGAATGTGTGGGTCTTGATATCAATGATATAGATTTCGATTATGACAGGATCAAGGTTGTAAGAAAAGGCGGTTATGAGGCTTATGTTTATTTTGGTTCGGAAGCACGTGACGCCTTGTTGGATTATCTTGACGAAAGAAATAATATAACTGCCGTTGAAGGTCACGAAAATGCTTTGTTTTTGAGCTCTCAGAAAAAACGTATCTCTGTCCGTAGTGTTGAAAATCTTGTTAAAAAATATGCTAAGATTACTACTCCGCTCAAAAAGATTACGCCTCATAAGCTTAGAAGTACATATGGCACTACTTTATATCAGCAAACATCTGATATATATCTTGTCGCTGATGTGTTAGGTCATAAGGATGTTAATACCACCAAAAAGCACTATGCGGATATTGATGACTGGCAACGAATGAAGGCTAAGGATGCTGTTACTTTACGTGAAAAACATAACCCAACTTAAGCCAAATTAATTACAATCATCTACATTTAAAATGTGATAATCATATTTATCCGAGATATATAATATTAACAGTAAAGTTTATTGTCTATAATATATTGATATACATTAGAAGGAATATATCTATTAATATATTCCTTGATTTTAATATTCGATTCATTTTCATATAGATCATAGATATATTGTCTAAGTTTTGAAGATGAACAATCAATATTTGGACATTGTATTACGTAAAAATGCCCCTCTCCGTAAATATTTTCTAACTCAAGTATCTTATTATTTATTTCTTCAATTCCGTTATCATCACGGGATGCAACTAAAATATCGGTATATTTTATTATTATTTCCGGATGTACCCATTTATCAAAATAAAATAATGAATCAGCACCCATTATAAAATAAAAACGAACATCAGGATTATCATTTTTTAAAATTGTAAATGTTTCATAAGAATAGGTTTTGCCTTCTCTTCTGATTTCAATATCAGAAACTTTGAAATGATCATAATCCTTTATAGCCAAATTGGTCATATTATATCTATGCAAGCCTGATATAACATCCTTATCTGATTTATATCCAGGTAAATGGTTAGGCATAAACCAAACCTCATCTAGCTTATATTGATCATATGCTGCTTTAGCTATTTCTATATGTCCGTTATGTATTGGATTAAAGGTACCACCCATTATACCGATTTTTTTCATAAGCTAATCTCCATAGATTAATAAGAAAATTTTAAAAAATAAATAATAAAAATATAATTTATTTAGCCTATATAATCAGTTATAGTATACATAATAATATTATTATAAACTATAATCATTCATTAGTCAACATAATATAATTATTGTAAACAATTCATGGCAAAATTATTTTAGCATCCTTTTTATTATGCCTGTATAATACAATTTTCTTACCGATTATCTGTACAACCTCAGAATGAGTACGCTCTGCAATAACATTAGCCATCTCTTTGGGATCATCCAAACAATTTTTTAATACGCCAATCTTGATTAATTCTCTTTTCTCAATTGCTTCATCTACTGAAGTAATAAGTTCAGGAGTTACACTTCCTTTACCAATATTAATAACCGGATCAAGCTTCATTGCAAGACTCTTAAGGTATGCTCTTTGTTTACTTGTCATATGAAATCCTTCTTTCTTTATTCATAATAATCGAATTCGAGGTCATACATCTTGACTACATCGCCTTCCTGCATTCCCCTGGCCTTAAGTTCATCTATTATTCCGTTTTCCCTCATGAACTTCTGGAAGAAATTAAAACCTTTTTCTGATTCAAGGTTGGTATAGCCAAGCATCTTCTCTAATTTTGGTCCCTCAACGATAAATACATGCTCATTCTTTGGATCGATTTCGATAGTATATGGCTCATCCGACACTTCGTTAACAGGAATAAATTCTGTCTCGAATTCTACAATATCCTTAGGTGCCTCCTGAACTAATTTGAAAAGATGCCATAAAAGCTCTTTAACACCCTCTCCCGTTACGGCAGAAATTGCAAATACTTCTATGCCTTTAGGATTGAACTCTTCTTTGAGCATTTCTATTACCGTTTCACGCTCAACCTCATTCATCGCATCCATTTTATTAGCTGCGATTACCATAGGTCTATCAGAAATCTCAACATTATATTTCTTAAGCTCATCAAGTATTGCATATATATCATTAATCGGATCTCTGCCCTCAACGGAAGCACCGTCAACAACATGAAGAAGCACCTTGGTACGTTCTATATGCCTTAAAAACTGAAATCCAAGACCTACACCTTCACTTGCTCCCTCAATAATACCCGGAATATCTGCAATTACAAAGCCTGCTCCATCACCCATATCGACAACGCCCAGATTAGGATTAAGGGTTGTAAAATGATAATTGGCAATTTTAGGTCTTGCATTGGTTACTCTTGATAAAAATGTTGATTTACCAACATTAGGAAAACCTACCAGACCGACATCTGCAATAACCTTAAGCTCTAATGTAACGTATAATTCCGTTGCCGGCTGACCCGGTTGTGCATATTTCGGAGCCTGCATGGTAGATGTTGCATAATGCATATTGCCGTTACCGCCGCGGCCACCTTTAAGTATTACTACAGGTTCAGTCTTATTAGACATATCCATGATAACTTTACCGGTTTCAAAATCCTTTATAACCGTTCCGGGCGGTACTTTACATATTATATCTGCACCATTGGCACCATGCTGTCTTCTTTTTCCGCCTTCTTCACCATCTCCGGCACAATATTTTCTAACATTTCTAAAATCATTTAATGTATTAAGGCCTTCATCTACAACGAAGATGACGTCACCGCCTTTGCCGCCATCTCCACCGTCAGGACCACCTGCCGGCACATATAATTCACGGCGAAAGCTGACATGACCGTCACCGCCTTTGCCCGAACGTATGAAAACCTTAGCTCTATCTGCAAACATAATTGTCTCCTATATTAAAAGCTATAAAGTGAAAAGGGCCGGAGAAATTAACTCCAGCCCATAAGTCTACGTATATTACTCGTTGATAGTTACAGGATAGATAGAAACCTGCTTCTTATCTCTACCCTTTCTCTCGTAACGAACAACACCATCAACTAATGCAAACAAGGTATCATCCTTGCCTCTGCCAACATTAGTACCCGGATGAATTCTTGTTCCGCGCTGTTTGTATAAAACATTACCGGCTTTAACGAACTGACCATCTGCTCTCTTCGCACCAAGTCTCTTAGATTCTGAATCTCTACCGTTCTTGGTAGAACCCATACCTTTCTTGTGAGCGAATAACTGAAGGTTAAGCTTTAACATGATTACACCTCCTGATTCATAATCTCAATATATCTCTTACCATATTTCTGTTCCACTGTAGTGACTCCCAAGTGAAATGAACGGAATAACAATAAAGCTTCATCACTTGGCATATTCTTCAAGATGACATTCTCGAAATTAATCTTTCTGCTTCCATTAATCTCTTTATCATCATGGGTAAAGTTTTCCAAAGAATTAACCAGATTAATATATAACATAGATACCGCACTACAAACAATATCCTTGCCTTTCCGGTCGTATTCCGCATGCCCCTCTACCTGGGCACCAACTATCAAGTTGTTCTTTGTAAAAATGGTTACAGTAATCATAACAGTATCAATTAAGCGTTAATAGCTTTGATCTCAACCTTAGTAAATGGCTGTCTGTGACCATTCTTCTTGTGATAGCCGGTTTTTCTCTTATACTTATAAACAACAACCTTCTTCTCTTTGCCATCACCGATAACATTAGCTGTAACACTTGAATTAGCTACTGCATCGCCACAAAGCATATCGCTGTCGTTGTTAATAGCAATAACATCAAACTTTACTTCAGAACCAGCTTCTGCATTAAGCTTCTCTACTTTAATGATATCACCCTCAGCTACCTTGTACTGCTTACCACCTGTTGCAATAATCGCGTACATACGGTTACCTCCTATTATCATTACTCGCCAAGTATGGTGGCATTCATATAAATGAACGCACTTCTACCTCCTTGTGCGGCATACTGTTATATAATAGCAAAAGACATTGTAAAAGTCAAATACTTTTTTAACTTTTACAATGTCTAAAATTATAATATTAATAATCATATAAAATATTAATTTTTTTATAAATTGTTATAACTAATTTTTAAAAATTCTGTTGATATTTTAGTAAGTAATAAAATTACATAGTAATTTACGTATAAAAAAATATAGTGCTTGCATATGTATGCAAACACTTATAATATATATAGCAGTCGATAGGGGAATCGAACCCCTGTTTTCGCCGTGAGAGGGCGACGTCTTAACCGCTTGACCAATCGACCATGTCTTAACGACTTGCTTACTATATCATAAGTTTCGTTCGTCGTCAAGGACTTTTTTTATTTTATGAATTATTTAACGGGAAGCACTTTTTCGCTATTATTATTTCGTTATTAATAGTTTATTTAAGAT
>OMSZ01000281.1 GCA_900313855.1 uncultured Eubacteriales bacterium | reverse complement strand
TAATCTAAGCGGTTCCTTCTCTGACTTTTCTTCCTCACCGCCAATATACGGAATCATATTGCCAACCATCTCCGGCCAGTCTTTAACGGTCTTGCCTGCACCTGAAATTGCCTGATATGTTGAAGCCACTACCTCATACGGCTCAAACTCCATCCATGCTGTAAGAACAGGTGCATAGCTCTGAATTGAGCAGTTAGGTTTAACTGCTACAAAGCCTCTTGTTGTTCCAAGACGTTTCTTCTGGAAATCAATAATCTTCATATGCTCCGGATTGATCTCCGGTACTACCATAGGAACATCCGGTGTCCAGCGATGAGCTGAATTGTTAGATACCACAGGAGTCTCTGTCTTAGCATAAGCCTCCTCTATCTTCTTGATCTCATCCTTTGTCATATCAACTGCTGAAAAGACAAAATCAACACTCTTGGCAACCTCTTCAACCTCATTAACATTATGTACGATAATATTCTTAACATCCTCCGGCATCGGGGTATCCATCTTCCAACGGTCACCTACTGCCTCCTCGTAAGTCTTACCTGCACTACGTGGGCTGGCTGCAATTGTCACAACCTCAAACCAAGGATGATTCTCCAATAACGATATAAATCTTTGTCCTACCATTCCGGTACCACCTAAAATACCGACTCTTAATTTCTCACTCATAATCATGCACTCCTTATATCACCTGATTTTAGCAATATAATACTCTAATCTGCATGATTTATCAAGTTTTTTATATGAAATAATGAGCAAAGGTGTTAATTTCGTGCCTGCTCGAAAAATCAACGCTTTTGTGAATGCCCACACGGAGCCAGTAGGCGACGTGATATAAAGATCAAAAAAAGAAAGTGCATATCATATCGACATGCACCTTCTTTCTGCGTCTCACTAAACCTTTATAAAAAACCTTTAGATCAGATCACTCTTACCTTGACAACGCCCTCAACAGCCTCGATATCCTTCTTGTCGCTCTCTGATACCTGAGACTCTACGTCAAGAATTGTATAAGCCCAGTCACCCTTAGACTTACTCATCATGTTAGCAATATTAATACCGTCTTTTGAGAATACTCCGGTAAATCTCGTGAGCATATCCGGTATATTCTTGTGGCATACACATACACGTGCTACAGTCTCGCATTTACCGGCATCACATGCAGGATAATTAACGGAATTCTTGATATTACCATTCTCCATATAATCCATGATCTGCTTAACTGCCATTACTGCACAATTATCCTCTGACTCATCTGTTGAAGCACCAAGATGTGGAAGTGTTATAACATTATCCAAACCGGCAATTGCAGGATTCGGGAAGTCTGTCACATATTTCTTAACTCTTCCGGATGCAAGTGCCTCCTTCATATCTTCATCATTTACAAGCACATCTCTTGCAAAGTTTAATATTCTAACGCCGTCCTTCATCATTGCAAATGCTTCCTTATTAAGCATTCCCTTAGTGCTGTCAAGCGCAGGAACATGAATGGTTATGTAATCACATTCTCTGTAAATGTCCTCGATATACTGAATATGCTTGATGTGACGTGATAATGACCATGCTGCATCTATTGAAACATAAGGATCATATCCGTATACTTCCATACCAAGACGAAAAGCAATGTTGGCAACCTTAGCACCGATAGCACCAAGTCCGATCACACCTAATTTCTTGCCTGCGATCTCGTTACCTGCGTATTCCTTCTTCTGCTTCTCAACCTTCTTGGCAATATCAGCGTCATCAGCATTAGCCTTAACCCAGTTATATCCACCCATAAGATCACGTGAAGCAAGCAAAAGACCTGCAACAACAAGCTCCTTAACGCCGTTAGCGTTAGCACCCGGTGTATTAAATACAACGATACCTTTATTAGCGCAATCCTCAAGCGGAATGTTATTGACTCCGGCACCGGCTCTTGCTACTGCAACAAGGCTTTCAGGAAGCTCCATTTCATGCATGGAAGCTGAACGTACAAGGACTGCCTCTGCCTCCTCAAGGTTATCTGTCATCTTATAGTTATCTGAAAATAAATCCAGGCCGCAGGCTGCGATCGGGTTCAAACATTTTACATTAGTCATTTTCTTATCTCCTTTTTGAGCGAAACTCTTATACACTCTACTTATTCAATTTTTCATTCTTTACTCAGAGTTTCGCATATACTTTATTGAAATATTAATTATGAGTTCTTTGCCTCAAATTCTTTCATGAATTCTACGAGTTTCTCAACACCCTCGATAGGCATAGCGTTGTAGATAGATGCACGCATACCGCCGACAGTTCTGTGACCCTTAAGGTTTACAAAGCCTGCTGCTGTTGCTTCCTTGACAAACTTAGCGTCAAGCTCTTCATTACCTGTAACGAAAGGTACGTTCATAAGTGAACGATCCTCCTTAACAACAGTACCCTTGAAAAGCTTTGAAGAATCAAGGAAATCGTAAAGGATAGCTGCCTTCTTCTCATTGTGAACCTTCATAGCCTCAAGTCCACCCATCTCTTTAACCCACTTGAATACCTTACCACAGATGTAGATACCGTAGCATGGAGGTGTGTTATAAAGAGAATCAGCGTCTGCCTGAGTCTTATATTTAAGCATTGTAGGTGTGCCCTCCATAACATCATCACGGATAAGATCTTCGCGGATAATAACAACTACAACACCTGCAGGTCCTACATTCTTCTGAACGCCGAAGTAAATGAGACCGTAATCCTCAACATTTACAGGCTGTGAAAGAATGTCTGAAGACATATCTGCTACAAGAATCTTTCCCTTTGTATTAGGGAGTTTCTTAAATGTAGTTCCGTAGATAGTATTGTTATGGCAGATATATACATAATCTGCATCATCATCGATATCAAGGTCTGAGCAGTCAGGAATATAAGAGAATGTCTTATCAGCTGAAGAAGCTACTGCCTTAGCGTTACCGTACTTCTTAGCCTCCTCAAATGCCTTCTTAGCCCACTGTCCTGTTATGATATAGTCAGCAACTCCATTCTTCATAAGGTTCATAGGGATAGCTGCAAACTGCTGTGACGCACCGCCCTGTAAGAATAATACCTTGTAATTATCAGGAATATTCATAAGATCACGAAGATCCTTCTCTGCTGTCTGAATGATCTCCTCAAACGCTTTTGAACGATGGCTCATCTCCATTACGCTCATTCCTGTACCATTGTAGTTAAGCATCTCATCTGCTGCCTGCTTTAAAACTACCTCCGGTAAAATTGACGGTCCTGCTGAAAAATTATACACTCTTTCCATTGTTATATACCATTTCCTTTCTTGGATTTTTCTTCATTTTATTTTTCAAGATCTTCCTCTGAGAAGCAGGTTGAAATCGGCTGTCCTGCCGCAACCATAGGCCATACCTTATCATCCTTCTCAATCTGTGCATCTATCACACAAGGCTTGCCGGATTTAAGTGCCTTCTTAAATGCTTTCTCAAACTCATCAAGCGTTGTCGCCTTGAATGCAAGAGCTCCCATACCTTCTGAAATCTTGACAAAATCAACGCTGTCATCAAGTACGGTGTTGGAATATCTCTCACCGTAGAACAATGTCTGCCACTGTCTTACCATACCGAGAACATGATTGTTGATTACAACCTGGATTATCGGTATATTGTAACGCGCTGCAGTCATAAGCTCATTCATATTCATACGGAAACATCCGTCACCTGCAATATTGACAACTGTCTTTTCAGGCTGACCTACCTTTGCACCGATAGCAGCACCTAAACCATAACCCATTGTTCCAAGTCCACCGGAGGTAAGCAGCTGTCTTGGCTCTTTATACTTATACATCTGAGCAGCCCACATCTGATGCTGTCCAACATCAGTAGTGATGATAGCATTACCCTTGGTAAGATCATATATCTTAGAGATAGCTGTAGGTCCCGTAAGAATATCTGTCGGATATGTCGAAGGATATTTCTTCTTGAGCTCATCGATCTCTTTGTTCCACTCTTTGTTATTCTTCTGCTTTAATACTGCATTTAATTTTTTAAGTATTTCCTTGGCATCGCCAATGATACTTGCATCAACAACAATGTTCTTATTGATCTCCGCAGCATCTACGTCAATCTGAACAATCTTGGCATTGTTGGCAAACTTCTTCGCATTACCGATAACACGGTCAGAGAAACGACCGCCTACAACGATAAGAAGGTCTGACTCTGTAACTCCGAAGTTAGACGCCTTGGTTCCGTGCATTCCAACCATTCCCGTATAATGAGGATCGTTGCCGTCAAATGCGCCTTTACCCATAAGTGTATCACAAACCGGTGCATCAACAAGCTTTGCAAACTTGCGGAAGTCCTTATATGCTCCCGAAGCAATAACGCCGCCTCCAACCATAATGAACGGCTTCTTAGCCTTATCTATCATCTTAACTACAGTCTGAATATCTTCATCCTTAATAGTCTTTGTTATCGGCTCAATCTTCTCCGGCTTTTTATATTCGTAGTCTGCAAGGTTAGCTGTAACATCCTTGGTAATATCTACAAGCACCGGCCCCGGTCTTCCGCTCTGCGCGATCTTGAATGCGCGGCGTAATGTTCCCGCAAGCTCGTGAACATTCTTAACAATAAAGCTGTGCTTTGTAACCGGCATAACAACACCTGCGATATCCACCTCCTGGAAAGAATCTCTTCCAAGCATCGACACACCAACGTTAGCCGTAATTGCAACAAGCGGAATCGAATCCATATAAGCAGTTGCAATTCCTGTTACAAGATTGGTAGCTCCCGGACCCGAGGTTGCCATACATACACCAACCTTACCGGTTGCTCTTGCATATCCGTCTGCAGCGTGGCTCGCGCCCTGCTCATGAGATGTAAGAATATGCTTAATCTCATCCTGATGCTGATACAAAGCATCATATACATTAAGGATTGTTCCACCCGGATATCCGAAAACCGTATCAACACCCTGTTCCTTCAGACATTCAATTACGATTTCTGAACCTGTTAATTGTTTCATTTTCATCAAACTCCTTTTTTCTAGTAAACACATACATCATCATATAGTTTTAATGTGATTTTGTAAAGTATAAAATTATTTTTTATGCTGACAATAACATTCCTTCTTTATAGCATACTGCTAAATAATCTCTTGATTGATAATATAAATCCGAATTAAAATTCATTATTTTCTCAGTTATCCACGACTTATATACTTCTTCAATTCCCTTGAAAACATCTTTTTCTTCATAACAATCCTCAATAAGACGTTCAAACACTTCACCGATATCCCAATAATCAGGGACATTATATTTGCATTCGGAAATATTATCATAATCTCCGTCATGAATTTCTGCACGATTTATAAAATCATCTGCAACCTTTGCTATAGGTTCACAATGAAATACATCCGCATATTTATATATATTCTTAATATCATCTCCCAAATAATCTACAATACACGACCTGCGATTATGTGTTATTCGTGCAATATATTCTATCAAACTACATGTGAAAAAAAGCGCATTATTATTTTTCTGCATAAACCTTTAATCCTCTCACAAATTTAAGTGTTTCAAGTGCTCTTTTTGTATGAAAACTGATTTGATGTGTTGGATATTTAAACTTTACTAAATCCCAAAATGCCTCTCGTGAATACTTGCCATCTATATATCCTTGTATATAATTATATATCTGGTCATCCGCCATAGGTCCTTCAACTATATCATAATCATGCTTTTTACCTAAACGACAAGCAACAATAAAATCGAGCCATTCCTCTGTCATATTATCAAATTTACATATATCTAAGCCAACAATTTCTGTATATTCGTACTCATTAACATATCCAACATTGCCAAAACGTGTAGCCCATCTTTTCGCTTGCTCTTCCATAATTGTACAATAGAACCCAAAGTAGAAATCCTTATTAAATTTCGTAATTCTGATTTCCGGTTCCTTAATTATTTCAAAACCACCATGGTAAACTATCACACTAAGCCTCCTTAATTTATAATTCCAGCACGGCACCGCGGTTTCCTGAGGTTACCATCTTCTCATATCTTGCAAGATAACCGGTTGTAACCCTTGGCTCTCTCGGTTTCCACTCTGCCTTTCTCTTGGCCATTTCTTCCTCTGAAACATCAAGCTCTAAGCTGTGATTGTCAATATCGATCTTAATTGTATCGCCTTCCTTGACAAGTGCGATAGGTCCTCCAACCGCTGCCTCAGGGGATACATGTCCGATAGAAGCGCCACGGCTTGCGCCTGAGAAACGTCCGTCTGTAATAAGAGCAACTGATGAACCAAGACCCATACCTGCGATCGCAGATGTAGGATTAAGCATCTCTCTCAT
>OMSZ01000144.1 GCA_900313855.1 uncultured Eubacteriales bacterium | reverse complement strand
TTATAAAGAATATGGGGAGGGGACGATTATGGAACCGGTTAATAAGAATGCGACAGAGAAAGCAAGGAGGTTGCTTGATTATCTTTATAGTGTGCAGGGGAAAGGAATAATTACGGGACAGCATACCCAGACAAAGCCATGTGAGGAGATACAATATATAAAGGAAGTTACGGGGCGTGAGCCGAAGCTTAGGGGCTTTGAACTGCTTGGCTATTCGCCGAATATTAATTATGACAATGCGTCTGAGGCCTGTCTTAAGGAGGTGTATGAGAATCAGGGAACACTTGACACAGCATACGATTGGGCGACATCTACCGACGGTATTGTAACATTTTCTTTCCACTGGTATTCTCCGATAGGCGGCGAGGATAAGAGCTTTTACGCGGAACATACGGATTTTGATGCATCTATGATCCTTGTTGAAGGCAGCTATGAAAGGGAAGCCTTTTACCGGGACATGGATGATATTGCTGATGAGCTTCAGCGTTTCAAGGAGGCAGATATTCCAATTTTATGGAGACCGTTTCATGAGTCGGACGGCACCTGGTTCTGGTGGGGCGCGAAGGGCCCTGAGGTTGCAAGGGAGCTTTATAAGCTGATGTTTGATTACTATGTTAATGTTAAGCATCTTGATAATCTCTTGTGGGTATGGAATTGCAGAGTAAAAGAGGGGTATCCAGAAGATGAGTATGTGGATGTGATATCGGTGGATATCTATCTTGAAAAATACAAGGATACAGATTACAAGGAAGATTATGAGAAGCTTCTTGCGGAAACCACGAAGAATAAGGTTGCGGCGCTTGCCGAGATAGGATACCTTCCCGATATCAAAACACTTGAGCAGTCCAAAGTTCCGTGGGCTTATTATATGTGCTGGTCTAAGGAATTCTGCATAGGAGAACAATACAACAGCAAGGAAAAACTAAAAGAGATGTATGACAGCGATTATGCGATTAAACTGTGAATATAAAAACCTCCACTACCTGAAAAAGTGGAGGTTTTATTATTATACTGATGTCCGTAAATGTTATAACAGATTTTTGTCGATGCCGCTGTAATCGGTCTTCTTATTAAGCAGCTCTTCATATATATCGTAGGTTGATTTGTTATAGTCTATAGTTTTCTCATGGGCAATGATCTCCTCGCGGACACCCTCGCCTGAGCCGTGGAAGTCGGTCTTGTGATTTTCTGAGTAGGTGTCATTTTTTTTCTTAGAGGCAGCGTAGATAACCGCGATAACGGGCAATATTAGAAATAAAACAGGGAATATACAGCAGGCGATTAATGCTATCATGAATATTGTAACTGTTTTCTTCTGGTTATCGGGTAACTCTGAAAATTTGACATTATTATTGGCCATAGGGGCACCTCCCATAACTCTAAGGTGGTAATCTGTATTCATAATAATTCAATTGGTCAGAAAAGGCAAGCATATAAGTTATATTTATAATTATAATAATTTGAATAAGGATTTAAGAAAAGAATATTTTGTGTTATATTCAAAGAGTGGATCTACAGATGAATTGATCAAATAAAGCACGTGATAGATCAGTTTCGTTTGTACAGGAAAAATGCGCGGATATACAAAATGATATTGTAATTGTCGGGCATATACGATAAAATCTATGTATGATAAAGTTCGTTATTATAGGAAAGGAGAGATAATGTATTCGATAACATTAACACAATTAATTGAGAAAATGAATCTGGTCAATCATCTTCCGGAGATCAATACCGATGAGATATTGATAACGGATCCTGATATCAACAGACCGGCGGTTCAGTTGTCAGGTTTCTTTGAGCATTTTGACGAGAACAGGATTCAGATATGCGGTAACGTGGAGCATGCCTATATTGCAAGTATGGAGGATGAGAATAAGCGTGCGGAGATATTTGACAAACTGTTCCAGCATAATTTTCCGTGCCTGGTTTTCTGCAGAGGCTTAGAGCCGCAGGATTTTATTATCGAGGTTGGAAGAAAGTATGGGATTCCGGTTCTTACAACGGAGGCTACCACTTCTGCATTTGTGCATGAAACGGTTAGGTGGCTGCATGTTGAGCTTGCACCGAGGATTTCTATTCATGCTGTGCTCGTAGACGTGTATGGTGTCGGAGTTTTGATTACAGGTGAGAGCGGAATCGGTAAATCAGAAGCTGCGTTAGAGCTTATCAAGCGCGGACATCGTCTGGTATCCGATGATGTTGTAGAGATCAAAAAGGTTTCGGATGATACGCTGGTTGGAACCTCGCCGGAGATCACCCGCCATTTTATAGAGCTTAGAGGTATTGGTATCATAGATGTTAAGGCGCTGTTTGGATTTGAATGTGTTAAGATGACACAGAGCATAGATCTTGTTATTAATCTTGAGGAGTGGAACAAAGAGGCGAATTATGACCGTATGGGACTTGATGACCATTATACGGAGTATCTGGGTAATCAGGTGGTAACCTACAATATTCCGATAAGACCGGGTCGTAATCTTGCCATAATTGTTGAGTCGGCGGCTGTCAACCATCGTCAGAAGGAGATGGGATATAATGCGGCTCAGGAGATGTATAACAGAGTAACACAGCAAATGTTAAAGAAATAAGGAGGATATTATGAGTAAGTATGTATTTGGAGTGGATATCGGAGGAACCACAGTAAAGCTTGGTTTCTTCACTGCAGAAGGAGAGCTTCTTGACAAGTGGGAGATACCTACAAGAAAGGACGAAGGCGGACGTTTCATATTACCGGATGTTGCCGCATCGATCACTGCCAAAATGGAGGAAAAGGGTGTAGCAAAGGATGACGTTGTGGGAGCCGGAATCGGAGTTCCCGGACCTGTAAGAGATGACGGAACGGTGCTTCGTTGTGTTAATCTCGGCTGGGGCGTATTCAATGTTGAGGATGAATTTGAAAGTATAACAGGGCTTTCTTGTAAGGTCGGTAATGATGCTAACATGGCATCTCTTGGTGAGATGTGGCAGGGCGGCGGCAAGGGCTTTTCTTCAATCGTGATGGTAACGCTTGGAACAGGTGTCGGCGGCGGAATAATCATTAATGGCAAGATGCTTTACGGAACGAACGGTGCCGGCGGCGAGATCGGACATATATGTGTAAATGATTCCGAGACTGACGTTTGCGGTTGTGGCAAGAAGGGATGTCTTGAGCAGTATACCTCTGCAACCGGTATAACCAGAATGGCAGAGCGTGCCCTTAATAATACGGACAGACCGTCAAAGCTTAGAAATGTACAGTACATATCTGCCAAGGAGATATTTGACGCAGCCAAGGAGGGCGATGACCTTGCGCTTGAATTGGTTGAGAATCACGGAAAAACCTTAGGTAAGGCGCTTGCGACTGTAGCATGTGTATGTGATCCGGAAGCATTTGTTATCGGCGGAGGAGTGTCCCGCGCCGGCAATATCCTGATCGAGACGACTTCAAAATACTATCAGCAGTATGTTTTCCATGCATGCAAGAATACCAAGTTCGTTTTGGCTACTTTAGGCAACGACGCAGGTATTTACGGCTGTGCTGAGGCTATTTTGACCAAATAGAATATGCCACATTGTTAAAAAAGACGAAAGGGGGATATTTATCCCTCTTTTTTTTCGTGACTTCTTATATTGATTTTGCAAATGGGCTTAGAATATAATGATGTATGTTGCGAATTTTATGCATATTTGCAGGAAGAATGTATTATTTCCGTTTACCTGGAATAGTTATAATACAGTAATATATGAATGGTTGGATATCACATGAGTCAGAATTTGCTTAATGAATTATATCGTATAGTCGGTGAAGAGAATGTAAAGCTTGACGAGCCTATGTCAAAGCATACGACGTTTCGTATAGGAGGGCCGGCAGCTTATTTTGTGACACCGATGGATACGGAGGAGCTTTCACAGGTGGTTGCACTATGCAGAGCAGAGAAGATGCCTTTCTTTGTGCTCGGTCACGGAAGCAATATCTTAGTTAGAGACAAGGGAATGTCTGCTGTGGTGATACAGCTTTATAAGAATTATTCTGATTTTTCGATAAAGGGCGAGCGTGTCATCGCCAAGGCCGGGGTAATGCTTAACAGATTAGGGCAGGAGATAAGAGATGCCGGACTTACCGGATTTGAGTTTGCTGCCGGAATACCGGGAACCTTAGGCGGCGCGATCATGATGAATGCAGGAGCCTATGGCGGGGAGATGAAGGATATAGTTGAGAGCGTTTCACTGATGGATTACGATGGTAACCTTATAGAAAAAAGTGTATCCGAGATGGATTTTTCATACAGACACAGTATAGTTGAGGATGAAGAGCTTATAGTTATCGGAGCCTCTCTTAAGTTAAAAAAGGGTGATGTTAAGGCGATAAATGATCGCATGCAGGAGCTTGCTATAGCAAGAAAGACGAAACAGCCGCTAGAGTATCCGAGCGCAGGCTCAACATTTAAGAGACCTGAGGGCTATTATGCCGGTAAGCTTATTATGGATACGGGACTTGCAGGCTACAGTGTCGGGGATGCACAGGTGTCAGAAAAGCATTGCGGTTTTGTGATAAACAAGGGTCACGCAAGCGCGCAGGATGTCATTACTTTAATCAATGACGTAAAGAAAAAGGTATTTGACAAGTATTCCGTAGAGCTTTCACCGGAAGTTAAGATCGTCGGTGATGAGTAGGAAGCATAGCTAAGATGAAATAAGTGAAACATTTACAGCAGATATATCAGGGTAGGGAATGACAGAATGAGATTTGTGATCGTAACCGGTATGAGTGGAGCCGGAAAGAGTACAACTTTAAAGATATTAGAGGATATCGGTTATTTCTGCGTGGATAATCTTCCGATACAGCTTATTAAGCGTTTTGCGGAGATCGCCTATGAGAAGGACAATGATATTGATGATGTCGCAATAGGCGTTGATATCAGAAGCGGAGTGTATCTTGAACAGCTTTCGGAATGTTTATCCGAGCTTAAGGCTGCGAATTATGATTATGAGATACTGTTTTTGGATTCGAATGATGATGTGCTGATAAAACGCTACAAAGAGACAAGAAGAAACCATCCGCTTGCAAGAGACGGCAGGGTTGAGGATGGGATTAAGATTGAGAGAACCCGCATAGCTTTTTTAAGAAAAGAAGCGGATTATATTATAGATACCACAAGTCTTTTGACAAGAGAGTTAAAGACAGAGCTCGATAAGATATTTCTGGAGAATTCCGAATACAGCAATTTTATTGTAAGTGTTGTATCCTTTGGTTTCAAATACGGTATACCGCGTGATGCGGACCTTGTATTTGATGTAAGGTTCCTTCCAAATCCGTATTACGATCTGGAGCTTCGTCCGTTCACGGGCAATGATGAACCTATAAGAGATTTTGTTATGCAGCATGATGTTGCAAAGGAGTTCCTAAATAAGACCGTAGATCTGCTGGAATTTCTTATTCCCAATTATATCAAGGAGGGAAAGAATGGACTGGTGATCGCAGTAGGCTGTACGGGTGGCAAACATCGTTCGGTTACACTTGCTAACGGCATTTACAAGGAGCTTGAGCTGACGCCTTACAGTGTGAAGGTTGAACACAGAGATATCGGCAGAGATGCCGTAAGGAAGGGTTAATACATGTCATTTTCAGCTAAAGTCAAGGGTGAGATCATTAAGCATGAGGGTCATGCGAGACACTGTCTGATAGCAGAGCTGCTTGCGCTTGCGCTTGCCACCGGTGAGGTGGATTTCTCAAAGGGCAGCATAAGACTTATATTTCATCCTGAGAATGAGATGATAGGCGATAAGCTGTGCCGGCTGATTGATATCCTTTTTGACAAAGAGGTAATCTATGAGAGGCACTCAAAATATATTGCGATTGATGACAGCGTTATGGTTTCAAAGCTTCTTAACACGATCAAGCTATCGGATTACGTCGATCTGATGGAGGATGACTGGCTTGATGACGAAGAGCTTTCGGCAAACCTGGTTGACAATGATATCTTTTATGTTTCATCTTGTGGGATATCTCTTCAGAATTGTCATTTTTCAAAGCAGGTCATCATCAAGGACTGCTGCAAGAAAGCATTTATCAGAGGCTTTTTCCTGGCATCGGGTTCGGTAAATGATCCTAATAAGGCTTATCATTTTGAGATAGTTACCGACACGAAAGAGATGGCAGAGATAATAAGAGAGATTATTATGTATTTCTCTTTGGATGCCAAGGTAGTCAAGCGCAAGAAGTATTATGTGGTATACCTTAAGGAAGGTTCCATGATAGTTGATATGCTCAATATCATGGAGGCATATGTAAGCTTAATGGATATGGAAAATGTCCGTATTCTTAAGGATATGCGCAATGACATTAACAGGCGGGTTAACTGTGAGACTGCCAATATTAAAAAGACAGTAAGCGCAGCAATGCGGCAGATTGAAGATATTGAATATATAGAGAGAACCAAAGGACTTAAAAGCTTAAATCCATCGCTAAGACAGATAGCAGAGCTTAGAATATCGGAGCCGGATGCGGACTTAGCGACTCTCGGAACAATGTTGAATCCACCGATTTCCAAATCAGGTGTGAATCATAGATTAAGAAAAATAAGCAAGATCGCGGAGGAAATGAGAAATGGTTAGTGAAACTGTAAATGTGAACCTTACTGCTGATGTGGAGGCAAGACCGGTAGCGGTATTGGTGCAGAAGGCAAGCCAGTTTGAGAGCAGAGTATTCATTCAGTCAGGAGATAAGCGCATTAATGCCAAGAGTATTATGGGCATGATGAGTTTGGGTCTTTCCCAGGATGCAGAGGTCACGGTTTCTGCTGAGGGAGAAGATGAGCAGGACGCAGTAGAGGGAATAGTGTCTTATCTTAAAAACGTTGGCTAAAAAGTTACCGTAGTTAAAGTTCTTATCTTGCCCTTTAAATAATACTGTGATAGAATACTAATAGCTATCTTTTGTTTTAGGGAGAAGATTGATTTCAATATATTTGATGAGAAGTAGGTGAGGGTGAATGGGACGTTTTTCGGATTTTCTTAATAAGATTCCCTTTGTGCGAAGTACGACTGTTAAGCAGGAAGAGACTCAGACCAATAATGTCGATAAGCAGTATAACAAAGCTAAGGAATTGCTTGAGCATGGTATTTCCGAGGAAGCTATCAAGGCGTTTAATCAGATAGCGGATATCGGTATGATGGAGCCTCAGTATCAGAATTACGGCTGCGAGGCGCTGAAAATTCTCGGTGAGGTTTATGAGACCGGTAAGTACGGTAATATCAAGGCTAAGGTCGACAGAGAGAAGGCTGCTAAGTATTATGAGAG